>JBBDRM010000079.1:0-25755 GCA_040905475.1 Actinomycetota bacterium | reverse complement strand
CGTCTCCGACGCCGACCCCGTCGCCCACGCTATCTGGCGCGACCTACGAGGTGTTCGGGGTCGAGGCTTGCGTCAACCTTCGCGCGGAACCGGGGACGACGGGCGAACGGCTCGACTGTCTGGTGCCGGGCATCCGGCTGGACAGCGACGGACGAACGCAGGAAGCGAGTGGCTTGCTGTGGCGGCACGTCCACTACCCGAGGCGCAACCTCGACGGCTGGATGGCGGACAAGTACCTCAGGCCGGTTCCATGAGCCCGCGCATCTCCGGGCGGGCCGCGATCGCAGCGACCGTCGGCTCTTCACTCGCCGTTCTCGGTGCGGCGTTGCTCCCGTGGTTGCGAACGGGCAACGCGACCCGTTCGGCGTTCGAGCTCGCGCGCTCGGCTTCCGTGCTCGGCCTTTTCGACGGCGCTCCAAGGCGGGTCTGTCTCGCTCTCTGGTACCTGCTGCCGTTCCTGGTGGCCGCGACCTGGACCGCCGGCGCGGCCCGCCGGCCGCTCCTCACGGCGTCGCTCGGCGGGATCGTCGGTCTCACGTCGTGCGCAGCCGGGATACTCGTCGTTGTGCTGGCTCGTTCTGCGCCGGGCCCCGTCGCCGCGATCGTCGCCGGCATCGCTGCGATCGGGAGCGCCGTTCTCTTGGCACGCGGAACCGTCCGAGCCGGATCGAACATCTTCATCCAGGAGGGGATAACGACATGACTGAGAACGAAGGGATGCTTCCGCCACCGCCTCCGCCGAATCTCCCGCCCGAGACGATCCTCGAAACACCGGGGTCTTCCCGGAGGCCGGCCGCCTACATCGCGGTGGTCGTGGGCCTGCTGGCGATGGTCGGCGGGGCGGTTTTCTTCGCGCGCTCCCTCGGCACTGCGGAAGGCGGTGCGGACACGCCGGTCGCGGCGGTACAGCGGATGTTCGATGCGATCGCCGACGAAGACGCGCTCGGGGTTCTCGAAACGATGCTGCCGAGCGAACGCGATCAGCTGCGTGGATCGCTCCAGGACATCACCAAGGAGCTGAGCCGGCTCGGGATCCTCAGCAACGACCTCGACCTGGGATCGATCCCCGGGATCGAGCTCGACTTCACCGGGCTCACGTTCAGCTCGCAGCAGATCGCGTCCGGCATCAGCACGGTCCGGCTCGAGACGGGGACATCCACCTACAAGGTTGACCCGGCCCGATCGCCGATCGGCGAGTTCCTCCGTCCGCTGCTCGATGACGGAGCGAGCGAGGTGGTTCAAGGCACGGACGACCTCTCCGACGACGACGTCGCCTTCACCACGGTCGAGGAAGGCGACAAGTGGTTCGTCAGCCTTTGGTACTCGATCGCCGAAGCGGCCCGCCAGGAGGTGGGAGCGCCGGTTCCCCCGTTCGGGAACGGGATCGCCGCTCGCGGCGCCCCCACCCCCGAGCAAGCCGTCGAGGAGATGATCCGCGCGGCGGTGCTCCTGGACGTGCGCCGCATGATCGAGCTGACGCCCCCGATCGAGGCCCGTGCGTTGCACGACTACGCGCCGCTGTTCATCGATCAGGCGGTGGCCGGCGCCCGCGAGGCGCGGAAGCTCTACGAGGTCGAGGTCAGCAAGCTCAACCTAACCGGTCGCGTGAGCGGCAACACCGCGCTGGTCAAGGTCGGCGAGATCGAGTTCACCGCCGCCATCCCCGCGATGGGCGTGTCCGTGGAGTACGACGGAGAGTGCGTCACCGTCCGCGGTGATTTCTTCGGTTCCGACGAGCCCCAGCGCCAATGCGGCGCCGGGTTCGCGCCGGCGACCGGCTTGCCGGTGGTGCCGACGCCCGAGATCGGCTTCGTCGCCGTGCGTGAGGGCGGACTCTGGTACGTCAGTCCAACCAGGACGGTGCTCGACGGGCTGCTCGGAACCTTGAAGGTGCTCGATCGAAACGCCCTCGAGATGTTCAAGAAGGTCTTTGGGGGGCTTTCGGGCGGGTAGGCTGAAGGTATGGCGATCGACGTCGGCGAGGCCGACTTCGAAGAACGGGTTATCCAGCGCTCGTTCGAGCGGCCCGTCGTGGTCGATTTCTGGGCCGCGTGGTGCGCCCCGTGCCGGCAACTGACGCCGGTACTCGAGCGCATCGCTTCGGAGCGAGCCGGCGACGTCGAGCTCGTGAAGGTCGACGTCGACGCGAACCAGGGTCTCGCGGGTACCTTCGGGGTCCAAGGGATCCCCGCGGTCAAGGCGTTCCGCGACGGCCGGGTCGTGAACGAGTTCGTCGGCGCTTATCCCGAGGCGGCGGTCAAGACGTTCTTCGATTCGCTGATGCCCACACAAGCCGACCGCGACGTCGCCGCGGGGGACGCCGCTGCCGGCCCGGAGGAAGCGGAACGGGCCTACCGCGATGCGCTGACGGCCGACCCACGCCACCGCGGCGCGCTGCTTGGCCTCGCGCCCCTGGTGGCCTCGCGCGGCGATTTCGCCGAGGCGCGTGAGCTGCTCGCGCAGCTCCCCGAGGATGCGGACGTGCGGCGTCTGAAGGCCCACATCGACCTCGCGGAGGACGCACAACTCTCGTCGCCGGACGATCCCTTGTCGGCGGTCGCGAGCGACGGCGACTGGGAGCCGGTGCTCGAGCGTCTCCTTCATGAGATCCGCGAGGGGGACGACAAGGAGCGCGCTCGTCAGCGGATGATCGACATCTTCGAGGTGATCGGGCCCGATCACCCGCTGGCGATGAAGTATCGCGCCGCGCTCGCGGCGGCCCTGTTCTAGACCCGCCGGCCCGAGAGCTTGCGCATCAGCCGCTTGACCGACGAGACGTGCGGGCAGTTGACGCTCTCGTCGCAGCAGGTGCACTTCCAGTCGGCGTAGCGGCCCCGCTGGATCATCGGATCGCCGCACCGCGCGCAGGAGGGGATCGCCATGCGGTGCAGTGTATGCGGCGAACCGCTACTGCAAAAGCGTCAGCTGGCGGGGCCCTGCCGTGCGATGCAACGACTTTCCGGCGGGATGACGGTCCGAACCGCGAAGCAAGCGTGCGGCGATGCCCGGGCGGGGCTTGAAGCCCCCCGCGGCGCGGACGGCTGCTGCGACCTTGCGTCCCGTCGCCTTTCGATCGGACACCGGCCCGTACGCCGAAGCTCGGTACATCTCCTCGTAGCGTGGGACGAGGTCCGGGTAGTTCTCGGCGAGCCAACGCATGTACTCCTCACGGACCCCCGGCCGTAGGTGCAGCAGGATCGGGGAGACGTGCGTCGCTCCTGCGTCGATCGCCGCCATGACCACATCCCGTATCCCCTTCGGGTCGTCGGTGATGCCGGGCAGCAGCGGCGCGACCATGACCCCGCACGCGACCCCAGCCTCGTTGAGCGCGGCGACGGCATCCATGCGTGCGCGCGGGTGCGGGGAACCGGGCTCGGTGCGACGCCAGGCCTTCTCGTCGAGGGTCGGGATCGAGAACGCCGTCGACACTTCGGTGATCTTGCTGGCCTCGACCAGGAGCGGCAGGTCGCGGAGCATGAGCGATCCACGGGTCAGGATCGAGAAGGGGTTCCGGTACTCGATCATCGCCTCGATGATCCCCGGCATCAGCCGGTACCGGCCCTCGGCTCTTTGATACGGATCCGTATTGGTTCCGAGCGCGATCGCTTCGCCCTTCCACCGCTTCGAAGCAAGCTGGCGGCGGAGCACCTCGGGCGCGTTGACCTTCACGACGATCTTGGTCTCGAAGTCACGCCCTGCGTTCATGTCCAGGTAGGTGTGCGTCGGTCGCGCGAAGCATGCGACGCAGGCGTGACTGCACCCGCGGTAGGGGTTGATCGTCCAGCTGAACGGCATGTAGTTGCCGGGGACGTGGTTGATGACCGTCTTGGCCTCGACCTCGATGAATTCCATCCCCCGGAACTCCGGCGTGTCGAAGGTTCGCCGGCGAAGCTCGAACAGCCGCTCGGGATCCATACCGGAGACACTAGAACATATGTTCGGGTCCGGGCAAGGGGGAAGAGGATGGTGCGATTGTTCCTGAATGCTTGACCTGTCAATAACTGTTACCTATTGTGCGTTCGTTCTCGCGGTCCGGACGGGACGCGAGACGCGAGCGTAGAGAGCGAAGCGGAGCGCAAGGGTTCCCCTCAACCTTCCCGGAGGGGTCATGAAAGACCCAGCGCTCTTGGACATCCCGGAAGAGCACGTTCTTGCCGCCTTCGCGGCGATGATGCTCGGCTTCTCGCCCCTGGATCCACCGGCCGACGCGGCCGCGATGGCCGCGATGGCGGCGCGGCTGGCCGAGCCGCGTCCCGCCCGCCGCCCCGGCGACGTCGAAGGAACGCGCGCGTTCCGTTCCGTGTACGCGCTCGCGCGCGAGCATGCGGCGGGGGCTCGGTCGAACGGCCACCATGCCGAATACGCCACGGCGACTAAGTCATTGATCGTTCTCGGAGCGACGCTCGAGCTCCGCCACCGTCAGCGGGCGGCGCTCGGGCTTCGTTACGTGCTCGGGCTCCCGGCTTCGGGCGTTGCTCGCGTCCTCGGCCTGTCGAAGAACCGCACCGCCGAGGTGGCTCGCGCTGGCGCGACCAACGTCTCGAAGGCGGTCGGCGGCCGGGTCGACGTCGCCCGCCATCTTAGAGCGATCGGAGCGACCGTCCGCTCGAACGGCACGCCGGTTGCCCCCTCCGAGAGGGGAACCGAGCCGCGCTCGGTGGTCAAGCTTCTGCTCTCCTCGGTGGCCGAGGCGCCCGCGGGACGGGGCCGGGTCACGACCCCGGCCGCCGCGGCACGCCCGCGCCCCGTCTATCACGTGCGCGACGCCGGGCTCCCTGCTTCGCGACCGCCTGCGGTGCCGCATGCGCCCGCTGTGAAACCCCGGCGGACGGGACTCCTGGTGGCCGCGTGCGTGGCTGCACTGGCGTTCCTCGGCGCCTTCGCCCCCGTCGCGCTCCTGCGTCCCGCGGCTCGTGTTCCGCTCGCCGCGGTTCCCATCGCGCCCGTCGTCGATGAGGCGCGAAGCGCGCCGGTGAGTCCGGTGCTTCCGATCGGCTACCGCGTTCGCGAGGGCGACACGCTCTGGTCGATCGCCGGGACGGTCCTGGGCGACGCGTCCCGCTGGCCGGAGCTCTGGCGCTCCAACGCCGGACGGATGATGAGCGACGGCGTTCGATTCCTCGACCCCGATCTGATCCGGCCGGGCTGGAGGCTCAGGCTCCCGCCGCGATAGGCGAGGACCTTACTGAAGTGGAACGGGAGGCTGGAACCACGCCGGCGTCGAGCTGGCTTCGATCTCGGTCACCCATTTCACCCACCAGTACCCGCGGCGGCCGGGGGCGACGACCCGAGCAGGGAAGCCGTGTCCGTGCTCGAGTTCCGCGCCGGCAACCTGGGTGGCCAGCAGAACCTTCCGCGCCTCTTCCACCGGGTAGGCGCGGGAGTAGCCGCTCACGCTCGTGAAGATCACGCTGCGCACGCCGTCGCGCATCTTCGCGCGGTCGAGCAGCGTCCCGACCGGCACCCCCGCCCAGTCCTGTGCCGAGTACCAACCGCCGGTGCAGTCGAGCGTGGCGCGGAGCTGCTCGTGAGGCTCGGCGACCAGATCCGCGTACGAGATCGAAACCTCCCGCTCGACGTCGCCCGCGATGCGCAGACGCCAGTCGTCGCGCTCGATCGGGTCGGGATCCTCGAACAACCACGACACGTGCGGGAAGGGCTCGCCGGGCGCGCCGATCAGATGCGAGCCGGTGAACCGCCGTTTCCCGCCGACGAGCCCGGCGACCCGCGAGATCCCGTCCGTGCCGAGACGCAACGCGGCGCCGACGCCGACGAGCGCGGAAGCCCGGAGCAAGACGCGGCGTGAAAGGTCTCGCTTCGCCGGCGGCACCCAGCGTCCGATCAGATGAGCGATGAACAGCGGGATGATGATCAGTGCGCCGCCGACGTGGAGCTCGAGCATCGACCACGGCCCGAGGTTTCCGCCCTTGCCCATCGCGGACCAGACGCCGGTGGTGATGATCGCGAGCAGGATAGCCATCGTGATGATCGACAGGACCGCCGTGACGCTCGGCCAGCGCTTGCGCAGGCCGCGCAGGACCACCTTCCCCTTCCACCACAGCAGCGCCAGGAGGGAGAGACCGATCGCGCCGTGGCTCCAGAACAGCCACCAGTAGGAGTCCGTCCCGACGAGATACGTCGCGAAGCCGCTCAACGTGGAAACGATCGCGATGGCGAACACGCCGAGGTTGGTGCGTCGCGAGTCGATGCCCGCCATACCGCGAATATACTCGCGCCCGTGGCTCGCACGGACCGCAAAGCACGGAGAACCCGGCGCCGTACCCATTGGGTCGGCCCGATGCCGTACGGGATCGGGAAGATCAAGCCCAACCACTACCTGGAGATGATCCGCGTCGGATGGCAGAACAAACGCCACCCGGTCTACGCGATGCGGATCCTCCGCCGGGGCGTGTGCGACGGTTGCGCGCTCGGGACGACCGGCCTGCGCGACTTCACGATGAAGGGGATCCACCTGTGCACGGTGCGGCTGCATCTCCTCCAGCTGAACACGATGGATCACGCCGACCCGTCGCTTTTCGAGGATGTGCGGACGTTGGAGGCGAAGACGAGCAAGGAGCTCCGCGACCTCGGCCGGCTCGGGTATCCGATGCTGCGCCGACGCGGTGAGCGCGGGTTCAAGCGGATCTCGTGGGACGAGGCGTACAGGCTGCTCGGCGAGAAGCTGCGCTCGCTCGACCCGCAGCGGATCGGCTTCTACCTGACGAGCCGCGGCATCACCAACGAGACGTACTACGTCGCCGGCAAGGTCGCGCGGTTCCTGGGCACGAACAACGTCGACAACTCGGCGCGGATCTGTCACGCGCCGTCGACGGCGGCGATGAAGCGCGCGATCGGCGTTTCCGCGTCGACGGTGTCGTACAAGGACTGGATCGGTGCCGACCTGATCTGCTTCATCGGCTCCGACGTCGCGAACAACCAGCCCGTGACCATGAAGTACCTCTACTACGCGAAGCGTCGAGGAACGCGCGTCGCCGTGGTGAACCCCTACCGCGAGCCGGGCATGGAGCGCTACTGGGTCCCCTCGGTCGCGGAAAGCGCGCTGTTCGGGACCAAGATCACCGACGACTTCTTCACGGTGCACACGGGAGGAGACCTCGCGTTCCTCAACGGGGTCCTGAAACATCTGATCGAGAACGGCTGGATCGACAAAGACTTCATCGAGTCGCACACGAGCGATTTCGCGGCGGCGCGTACGGCCGTCGAGGCGCAGGATTGGGCGATGCTCACGCGTTCGGCCGGCGCGACGAGCGACGACATGCTCCGCTTCGCGAAGCTCCTCGCCGACAACCGCAACGTGATCTTCGTCTGGTCGATGGGCGTCACGCAGCATGCGCACGGGACCGATACGGTTCGCGCACTGGTGAATCTCGCGCTCGCGCGGGGCTCGATCGGCCGCGAGCACGCCGGGCTGATGCCGATCCGCGGCCACTCGGGAGTTCAAGGCGGCGCGGAGGTCGGCTGCGTCCCGAACATGTTCCCGGGCGCGCGAGCGGTGTCGGGCGAAACTGCCGCCGAGATGTCCGAGCACTGGGGCTTCTGGGTGCCTTCCGGTCGCGGCCTGTCCGCCGCCGAGCAGATCGAAGCCGGCCACGACCGGCGACTCGACTTGCTGTGGGCGGCCGGCGGGAACTTCCTGGAGACGTTGCCCGAGCCCGACTTCGTCCGCGAGGCGCTCGAGCGGATCCCGTTCCGCGTGCATCAGGACATCGTCGCGACGACGCAGATGCTCGTGCCACCTGGGGAGTGGACGCTCGTGCTGCCGGCGCGGACGCGCTACGAGCAGGCGGGTGGGGGAACAGAGACCACGACGGAGCGTGAGATCATCTTCTCGCCCGAGGTGCCGGGCCCGCGCCCGCCGGAGGCGCGCGCGGAGTGGGAGATCCTCCAGACGGCCGCGGCGACGGCCTATCCGGAGCGGGCCGCGCAGATCCGCTTGCGCGACGCCGCCGAGATCCGCGCCGAGATCGCGCGGACGACCCCTGCGTACGCCGGGATCGAGGCCCTGAAGGAGAAGGGGGATCACGTCCAGTGGGGCGGAAGGATCCTGTGCCGCGACGGCGTGTTCCCGACCGTCGACGGCCGGGCGCGGTTCGGGGTCGCGGTTCCGCCCGAGCAGAAGCTTCAGCCGGGCACGTTCTTGCTGTCGACCCGGCGCGGCAAGCAGTTCAACTCGATGGTGCAGCGCAACCGCGACCCGCTGACCGGTGCCAAGCGCGACAACGTGTTGATCTCGGCGGAAGACGCCGCGGCGCTCGGTCTCCGCGAGGGCGATCCGCTGCTCGTACGATCGGAGATCGGGGAATTGCGCGGCCGGGCGAAAGTCGTCGCGATCCGGCCGGGCAACGTTCAGGTCCACTGGCCGGAGTCGCAGCACCTCATCCGCCGGGGGGTCCGCGACCCCGAGTGCGGCATCCCCGACTACAACGCGGTCGTCGAGATAGTCGCGCACGGCTAAGCCCGTTCGTACGTACCGGCCGCCCGTTCGCCGTGGTGTTGCTGGTCGGATGCGCCGCTTCCTCCTGATCCTTATCCCGGCGGTCATGGTCACGTGCACGGAGCTTCGGCCGACTCCGCTCCCGCAGACGTCCTCGCCCTCGAGCCGCGCCCCCTGCAGCCGAGCGGGCGTGTCGTTCGCGCCCTTCGGGGAGGGTGCCGGCGGGGCGGCCGTCGTCGGTTTGGAGGTTCACCATGGCGGACGGCCTTGTCACCTACAGGCGACCGTGACGCTCAAGGTCGAGGGCACGATGGGGACGATGCTCTCGATCGAGGGCAACCCATCGACGACCGCTATCGAGCGGTCCCTGCCCCAGGAGCCCGAGGGCGTCATGTGGCAGTGGCGAAACTCGTGCGGCGACGACATGGCGATCCGCTTCGTCTTCACTGTCTTGGATGAGCGCTTGTCGCTCGATTCCCGCGCGGGTCCCCGCTGCGACGAGCCGACAGCGGGTTCGACGCTGACGGCCATCGATACCTGACTGACGAAGTTCGACCCGGACGTGGGTTGTCCAGACACGTTTCGGGTCAAACTTCTCCGGCGATCGAGCAGTACCGGTCACGCGCACCGGCAGCGCACTCGGTGGGGCGGTGGTGTACCTTCCGCACTATGCCCCAGGAGCGTCCCGGCCCGACCGTCAAGGCGACCCCGCTCGTCGTTTCAGACGGCGGCGCGAGCCCGCGGTCCGACGTGCTCGCAACGGAGGAGCCGCTCGAGATCCGAGTGAACACCCACGGCGTCGATCATCCGATCTCAGTCACGATGCGCACCCCGGCCAACGACTTCGAGCTGGCGGTCGGCTTCCTTTATACGGAAGGTGTTATCCGCGGACGCGACGACGTCGAGCAGGTTCGGTACTGCGTTGACGGTCCCGTCGAGCAGCAGTACAACATCGTCACGGTCGCCCTCCGGCCCGGCGTGCCGTTCGACGCCGAGTCGCTCAAGCGCAACTTCTACACGACGTCGTCGTGTGGGATCTGCGGGAAGGCATCGCTCGAGGCGCTCGCGGTCAAGAACCCGCCGAGTATCCCCGCCGGCCCGACGGTGGGCGCGAAGGTGCTTGCGGCTTTGCCGGAGAAGCTCCGGAAGAACCAGAAGGTGTTCGAACGGACCGGCGGCCTGCACGCGGCCGGATTGTTCGAGCCCGACGGCACCCTCGTCGCCGTTCGCGAGGACGTCGGCCGGCATAACGCCGTCGACAAGCTCGTCGGCTGGCTGGTGATGGAGGGCAAGGTCCCGGCGGGGGAGCGGATCATGGTCGTCAGCGGCCGGGCGTCGTTCGAGATCATGCAGAAAGCCCTCGCCGCTGGGATCCCCATCGTAGCCGCGGTCTCGGCGCCGTCCTCGCTGGCGGTGGCGACCGCAGAGGAGTTCGGCATGACGCTTGCAGGGTTCGTGCGAGGCGACTCGCTCAACGTTTACGCTGGTGCGCAGCGCGTCCGCGTGACACCAGACCGATAGGAGCCGAGTGGCCGACGACCCGAAGACGCCAAAGGAGATCTGGGCGCTGATCGAGCGCGCCGACGAGCGGGTCAAATATGCGTCGAACCGCAACGAGAAAGCCGCCTACGGCCAGGCGCGTGGATTGCTCGAGCAAGCGGCCGCGGCAGCGAAAGTGATCCCCGGCGCCGAGAAGCTCGCGGAGCAGGCTCAGATTCGACTGACCGACCTCGCGAAGCTGGAGTCCGCGTGAAGATCGGCCGGCAGAAGGACGACGTCGGCGGCCGCGTCCCCCCGAACCAGCGGCTGACCCGCGGCTGGCCGGTGTTGCACGCATCGCCGGTCCCGAAGTTCAACCCGGCGATCTGGTCGTTCCGCGTTTGGGGCGAGGTCGAGAACGAGTTCGAGCTCACCTGGGACGAGTTCCGTGCGCTCCCCCCGGTCAATACCCAGAGCGACTTCCATTGCGTGACCGGCTGGTCGAAGCTCGATAACACGTGGGACGGGGTTTCGTTCCGCGCGGTCGCCGATCGCGCGAAGCCCAAGCCGACCGCGATCCACGTGCTGATCCACGCCGAGTACGGCTACACGGCGAACCTTCCGATCGAGGCGGTCCTCGACGACGACGTGCTGTTCGCCTGGTCGCACGACGGCGAGCCGCTCGAACCGGAGCACGGAGGCCCGCTCCGCCTCGTCGTCCCGAAGCTCTACGCGTGGAAGAGCGCGAAGTGGGTGCGCGGCGTGAAGTTCATGGACCGCGACGAGCGCGGCTACTGGGAGGTCCGCGGCTACCACAACCAGGCGGATCCGTTCCGCGAAGAGCGGTACAGCTGGCAGGAGTGAGCGTGACCAAGCGAACGGTGACCCGCGAGGAGCTCGACACGCCGATGCTCCCCTACGAGGAGGCGGTGAAACGCGTCCTCGAGGCGATCACGACGCTTCCCTCGCAGCGGATCGCGCTGAGCGCCGCGCGGGGGCTCGCGATCGACGAGCGGATCCTCGCCGAACACGACGTCCCCGGCTTCGACAACAGCGCCATGGACGGATTCGCGATCCGCTCGGCCGATACCGCCGGCGCCTCGCCGGGCAACCCCAAGACCTTGACGCTGATCGAGGACCTTCCCGCCGGGACTCCGCCGCAGCGTTCCATCGAGCCGGGGACCGCATCCAAGATCATGACGGGAGCGCCCGTTCCGCCGGGCGCGGACGCGGTCGTGCCGTGGGAGGACACCGAGCCGCGCGACCGGACGTCGGTCGCGGTGCTCGCGGAGATCCCGGTCCGAAAGCACGTCCGCCCACGCGGAGAGGACCTGAAAGCCGGCGACGAGGTGATCGCGTCGGGCACGGTGCTGCGGCCGGTGCACCTCGGCGTGATCGCGTCGGTCGGCCGGGACCACGTTCAAGCCGTTCCGCGTCCCCGTGTCGCGGTGCTCTCGACCGGCGACGAGCTGGTCGCTGCAGGAGGGGAGCTCGAGCCCGGCAAGATCTTCGATTCCAACCAGGTCCTGCTCGCCGCGCTGTGCGAGGAGGCCGGCGCGAACGTCACGCTCACCGGACTGGTCGGCGATGACCCGAAGGAAGTGATCCGCTGGCTCGAGGACGCGGCCGGGATGGCCGACCTCATCGTCACCAGCGGCGGCGCGTCGGTCGGGGAGCACGACTGGCTCCGCGACGTGCTCGAGCGCTACGGCGAGCTGACGATGTGGCGGGTCGCGATCAAGCCCGGCAAGCCGATCGCGATGGGCCGGATCGCCCGCGCGCCGGTGCTCGCGCTGCCGGGAAATCCCGGCTCCGCGTTCGTCGGCGTGCATGTGTTCGTCGCCGCGGCGATCCGCAAGCTCGCCGGCCGCGACCCTGCGCCCCGCTCGGTCCGGGCGCTGCTCGCGGAGGACGTGAAGGGATCGCCGAGCCGGACGCTCTTCTGCCGCGTGCGCATCGCGGGCAACAAGGCGGTGCCGCTGCCGGCGCAGTCATCGGTTGTGCTCTCCAACATCATCCCGACCGAAGGGTTCGCGATCGTGCCGCCCGGCGGCCTCCCGGCCGGCAGCGACGTCCGGGTCGAGTTCATCGGAGATCTGTCTTGAGCGATGTGAGGATGGTCGACGTCGGCGACAAGCCGGAGTCCGAGCGCGAAGCCTCGGCAGCCTGCCGGCTGATCTGCGAGCCGGGAACGCGGGACCGTTTGCTGACGGGGGCCGTGAAGAAAGGCGACGCGGTCGGGGCGGCGCGCGTGGCGGGGATCCTAGCCGCGAAACGGGTCCCGGAGCTCATCCCGCTGTGCCATCCGCTCCGGATCACGTCTATCGACGTCGATTTCGCGCCGGCCGGGGACGACGCTGTGGAGGTCCGCGCGACCGTGCGCGGCCGCGACCGAACCGGCTTCGAGATCGAAGCGCTGATGGCCGCGAGCGTTGCCGCGCTGACGCTCTACGACATGGGTAAGGCCGAGGACCCACGGATGCGCATCGAAGCCCTCCGTGTCGTCGCCAAGTCCGGCGGCAAGTCGGGGAGCGTGACCTTCGAGTGAGCGTCCGTGTCGCGGTGCTCACGATCTCCGACCGGCGCGCCCGCGGCGAGGGCGAGGACGAGGGCGGCCCGTTGATCGAGCGGATGGTCACCGACGCCGGCTGCGAGGTCGTCCAACAGGGCATCGTCGCCGACGAGCGCGACCACATCGAGGCCCGGCTGCGCGGCTGGTCGAACTCCGGCGACGCCGACGTCATCATCACCACGGGCGGCACCGGGCTCGGTCCGCGCGACGTGACGCCCGAGGCGACCAAAGCGGTGATCGACTACGAGGCGCCGGGCCTCGCCGAGCTGATGCGCGCGCACGGGATGACCAAGACGCCGTTCGCCGCGCTTTCGCGGCAGGTGTGCGGCGTCCGGAACAGGACGCTGATCATCAACCTGCCGGGCTCCCCGAAGGCGGTCGCAGAGGGCCTGGACGCGATTCTGCCGGTGCTCGGGCACGCCGTCGAGATGATGCACGGCGGGTCGCCGCCGGTATCCATCTGAGCGTCTACCCGAACCGCTTCAGCGCAAACCGTTCGAGCGGTAGGAGAGGGTCGGAACCGGCGGCGAGGCATACGAGCGCTTCGCCGACCAGCGGCCCGAACTTGAAGCCGTGTCCGCTGCAGGGCGAGACGACGATCAGCGGGCCGCGTGCATCGATGACGAAGTCCTCGTCGGCGGTCATCGTGTAGAGGCAGGTCTCGAACGCAACCGGCTCGGTGTCCAGATCGGGAAGCGTCTCCGCGACGTAGGCCGACACGCGCGCGGCAGCTTCGGGATCGATGTCGAACGATCGGCCATCGGCGGAGGTCCGCTCGCCGGTCTTGTGCTCGGCGACCTTCACGCCCGCGGCCCCGGCGAACGCCGGAACGCCGTAACGCGTGATCGGCCGGTGGTCGATGAACGGGAGCATCTCGGTCGATGATCGGAAGTAGAAGACCTGCTCGCGGGTGACGTAGACGGGCAACGACACGCCGGCCGGCTCGAGGAGCGCCTTCGCCCACGCCCCCGCCGCGACGACGCAGCGGCGCGCGCGGATCTCGGCGTCCTCGGTCCGCACGACAACTGCGTCGTCCCCGACCACCAGCGCCACCGCCGGGCTGCTCTCGCGGATCTCCACCCCATGTACGCGCGCCTGCCCGGCCATCGCTGCCAACGCCCGCGCGGCGGCGAGGACGCCGGTGTCGGGTGAGTAGAGCGCCGGGCCTTCGACCGCCACCCATGGGAACCGCGGCCGCGGTTCGTCGAGCCGCTCGGCCGTAGCTCCGCATCCCTCCAACGCGCGCGCGACGCGGTCAAGGGTCGCCGCATCGCCGACGTCGAGCCCGCCGGTGACGTTCAAGATCTCGTCGCCGGAGCAGGCTTCCAGCTCGCGCCACAGCGGCAGCGCGGCCTGCGCCATCCGGACGTAGATCGGGTCCGGGTACGCGAAGCGGAAGATGCGGGTCGCGCCGTGCGAGGACCCGCGGTCGTGAGTGAGGGTGAACCGCTCGAGCAGGACGGTCTCGCGACCTGCGAGCCCGAGTCGCCACGCCGCCGCCAGGCCGGTGACCCCGCCGCCGACCACGCAGACCTCAACGGTTTCCATGGGAGCGCGATGCTAACGCGCTCGATTCCTCCCGGCAGCGATCTCGCGCTATGCTTGCCGTAGTTACCGGCCGGTAACCCCAGCTTGCAAGGGGCCGGACCGTTCCCGACAGGAGGCGCGATGGACTTCCGGGATAGCCCTGAAGAGGCCGCGTTCCGCAAAGAGATCCGCGAGTGGCTCGAGGCCAACATCCCGGCCGATTGGGATCGGTCGCAGCTCTCGCTCATCCCACCCGAAGACCGCGTCGACATGCTCCGCGACTGGCAACGGCGCCTCCACGAAGGGGGCTGGGCCGGCATCTCTTGGCCGAAGGAATACGGGGGCCGGGGCGCGACCCTGATCGAGCAGGCGATCTTCAATCAGGAGGTCGCGCGTCAGAAGGCGCCGCCGCCGATCAACGTGATCGGTCTCGGGATGGCCGGGCCGACGATCATCAACCACGGCTCGCACGAGCAGAAGAACCGCTACCTCGAGAAGATCCTGTCGGCCGAGGAGATCTGGTGTCAGGGCTTCTCGGAGCCGGGCGCCGGAAGCGACCTCGCCGGCCTTCGCTCGACCGCCATCCTGGACGGCGACTCGTGGATCATCAACGGGCAGAAGGTCTGGACCTCGCTCGCCCACGTCTCCCAGTGGTGCATCTTCTTGGCGCGGACCGACACGACCGCGCCGAAGCACAAGGGCATCACCTATTTCCTGGTCGACATGTCCTCGCCGGGGATCGAGGTCCGGCCGCTGCGACAGATCACCGGGAGCGCCGACTTCAACGAGATGTTCTTCACCGACGTGCGCGTGCCGCGCGAGAGCATCCTCGGCGAGGTCAACGACGGCTGGCGCATCGCGATGACGACCCTGCTGCACGAGCGCGGCACACTCGGTTTCGCGCTGTCGGTCGGCGCTCGCGTCGCGCTCGACGAGCTGATCGGGTTGGCGCGTGAAACCAAGAAGAACGGCAAGCCGGCGTTCGAGGACCCCACGATCCGCCAGCGGCTCGCGTCGCTGCACGTCGAGGTGGAATCGCTACGGCTGAACAACTATCGGGCGCTCACCGGCTTCATGAAGTCCGGCATGCCGGGCCCGGAGGGCTCGCTGTCGAAACTGATCTGGAGCGAGTCGATGCAGCGGCTCGGCGACCTCGCGGTCGAGATCCTCGGCCCGGCCGGCATGCTCGAGCGCTGGGACGCGAACCCCCGCGTGAACACGTGGCAGTTCATCCACCTGCGCTCGCGCGGCCACACGATCGAGGCCGGCACCAGCGAGATCCTTCGCAACATCGTCGCCGAGCGCGTGCTCGGCCTTCCCAAACACAAGTAGGGGAGCGACCATGGACTTCGGGTTCACCGAGGAGCAGGAAGCGCTACGCAAGTCCGCGCGCGAGTTCCTGACCGACCGGTCGACGACCGGGTTGGTGCGCGATCTCATGGCGTCCAAGACCGGCTTCGACGAGAAGCTGTGGAAAGAGATGGCCGATCTCGGCTGGATGGGAACGGCCATCGCGGAGGAGGACGGCGGGCTCGGCCTGTCGCTCATCGAGCTGGCGATCCTGGTGGAGGAGATGGGCCGGGCGCTCCTGCCGTCGCCCTTCTATTCGTCCGTCGGGCTGGCCGCGCCGGTGATCGCTGCGACCGCCGACGGAGCGTTGCGCAAGACGCTGCTCGGCGGGATCGCTTCCGGCGAGCTTCGGGCGACGGTCGCGATCCCCGAAGAGGAAGGACGCTGGGACGCGGCCGGGATCAAGGCGAAGGCGACGCCGGTGGACGGCGGCTACAAGCTGAGCGGCACGAAGGTCTTCGTCCCCGATGCGCACCTCGCCGACGAGATCGTGGTGGTCGCTCGGACCGGGAAGACGAAGGATCCGCGCGAGGGGATCTCGTTGTTCCTCGTGCCGACCTCCGACCGCAAGGTGAAGGTGAAGACCCTCGACACGATCGACCGCACCCGGCGCCTGGCGCTGGTGAAAATCGGCGGCGTCGAGGTCCCCGTCGACCGCCGGCTCGGCCCGGAAGGGGGAGCGTGGCCCTTGCTCGAGCGGGCTCTGGACCACTCCGCGACCGTGCTCGCGGCCGAGGCGACCGGCCTCGCTACCAAGGTGCTCGAGCTTTCGCGCGACTATGCGAAGGAACGCACCCAGTTCGACAAGCCGATCGGCGCCTTCCAGGCGATCAGCCACCGGATCGCAGACATGCTCGTCTTGACCGAGAACGCGCGTTCGACGACCTACTACGCGGCGTGGGCGATCGAGGAGGGCGTGCCCGACGCGGCGCTGGCGGCGGCGACGGCGAAGGTAGCGGCGTCCGAAGCCGCACGCGTCGTCTCCCAAGGCGGCATGCAGGTACACGGCGGCATCGGCTTCACCTGGGAGCACGACATGCACCTGTACTACCGTCGCGCGAAGTGGGTCGAGATGTTCCTCGGCGATCCGTCGATCTGGCGGGAGCGGGTCGCCAGCCTCTTCGCCTAGCGTTGGTCCAACCCAAGGCCGAGCCGCGCGCCGCGTGGCTCGACCGCGAGACTCCCGAAGAGAAGCGCAAGCGCGCCGCGCTGATCTATCGCCGGCTCGACAGGGCCTACCCGGACGCGAAGTGCGCGCTGAACTTCTCGACGCCGCTCGAGATGGTCCTCTCGACCGTTCTCTCGGCGCAGTCGACGGACGCGATGGTCAACAAGGTCACCCCGGCGCTGTTCGCGAAGCATCCGACACCCGAGGCGTACTTAGCTTCGCCGCCCGGCGAGCTCGAGCGCGACATCCACTCGACCGGCTTCTTCAACCAGAAGGCCAAGTCCATCCGGGGACTGTGCCGCGTGATCGTCGAGGAGTTCGACGGCCGGGTACCCGACACGATGGAGGGGCTGCTGCGACTGCCGGGCGTGGCGCGCAAGACCGCCAACATCGTGCTGGGTAACGCGTTCGGCAAGGTCGAAGGGATCGCGGTCGACACGCATGTCCACCGGCTGGCTCGACGCCTCGGCTTCAGCGACGAGCACGACACCAACAAGGTCGAGCGCGACCTCATGACGCTGTTCCCGAAGAAGAAGTGGTTCCGGCTGACCTACCTGCTCATCGAGCACGGCCGCGCGGTCTGTCAGGCCAAGGTGCCTCGGTGCGAGGAGTGCGTCGTCAACGACCTCTGTCCGGCGTCGCGCGTCCCGACGCGCAAGAGGTAACGCTAGCCCTTGCTCGCGACCTTCTCGGCGAGCCTCCGGAACGCGGCGGCGCCGCCGCCCTTGAGCACACGCCCGTGGCCGAAGCACGCGACGTCGAAGTCCAACGCCGCGATCTTGGCGATGCTGCGCTTAACGGCCTCGTGATCCTCGGTGTAGATGCCGAGCGGTGGCGCGAGGCGGCCCATCATCCGCGCGGCCGCGTCGCCGACGAACAGCGTGCGCCTCGAGGGCATCAGGAACGAGAGATGGCCGGCTGTGTGTCCCGGGGTGTGATACGCGATGAGCCCGCCGCCGATCGGGAGCTCCTCCCCATCGCTCACCTCTCGATCCACTCGCGCCGGGGCGGCCTTGGGCCCGAACCGGACGAAGCCGGATATGCCGGCGCGCTCGACCACGTTGCGGCCGGGCGGGCGCGGCGGCGTGACGTCCCCTCGGATCACCCCAGCGTCGCCCGCGTGCGCCCACACCGTGACGCCGGGCTCGGCGACCAGCTTTGCGAGCCCGCCGACGTGATCCATGTGGTGATGGGTGACGGCGATGTTCCGGAGCTGCCCACCTCCCGCTTCGGCCAAGCCCTTGCGGATCGTGTCGACCTTGTTGGGTAGCCCGGAGTCGATGAGCGTGAGCCCTTCGTCGGCGATCGCGAAGGCGCTGACGTAGGCCATCGGGATGGCCCAGACGCCTGGAACGATCTCTTCGGAGCCCACGGGTGCCAGCCTATTCCGATTGCTCCAGAATCTCACAAACGTCGTGCATTGCCGCAGAACGCCCACCCATTGACAAAGCGGAACCACCGGACCTACGCTCCATCTCGGTAGGATGCTGGACGTTTTGGTGGACCAGTTCCGCCGGGAAACGCTGGGGGGGAGAAGGGGGGATGCGCGCAAGGCTTCCTTTGTTTGTCTTCAGGAGGCTTTCATGCGGCTTTCGATGACGTGACCTGTTAGTTGCATTGTTTCGTTTCGCTTGGCTCGGCCGGATCGGTCGAGCTTGGAGAGGGGGATGTGATGAGGGGTTTGGTACGTCGGCACTCGAAGCGGCGCACGCTCGTGCTCGTCGCCGTTCTCGGCCTGATGCTCGGAGTCGGCACACTGCCGAGCGTCGCCGATCTGGCGGGGAGCAACTTCGAGATCGACGACGGCAACCTGAAGCTGAACGGTACGGCTCCCAGCATCGACTGGGCGACCGTGAGTGAGGATCGCACCAACGACGATCCGTCCGGTGCGAGCACAGACAACTCGTTCGCCGAGGGAACCAAGGAAGAGGACGCCGTCCCGACCATCGGGGTCGGGGGGATCCCTCCGAACAAGAGCGATCTCTTGACCTTCGGGATCTACGCGGAGACCGCTTCGAACTTCCTGAACATGTTCTGGCGGCGGGTCCAGGACCCGTCGGGTACGACCAACATGGACTTCGAGTTCAACCAAAACACCTGTGCGACGGCCTCGGACCCGGGCTGCACCTCCAACGACGTAACCCCGACCCGCACGCCTGGTGACCTGCTCATCACGTATAACCTCTCGAACGGTGGAACGAACCCCACCTTGTTCCTCCATCGGTGGGTCACCTCACCGCCGTGTGAGAACTCACAGGAAGGCGGCAGCGGAAGCAATTCGCTACCGCAAGGCGAGCCGGGATGCTGGAACGTCGGTGTGAACCTGAGCGGCTCCGGCGATGCCGACGGATCCATCAACCAAACCGCGATCCCGGCAGCCGAGGCCGACGGTCTTGAAGCCATGAGCGCTCGCACATTCGGCGAGGCAGCCGTCGACCTCGACGCCATCTTCGCCGGACAGTGCATCACGATCGGCTCGGCGTATCTCAAGAGCCGTTCATCGGACACGTTCGGCTCGACGATGAAGGACTTCATCGCCCCGCTCGAGATCGATCCGATCGTTAACTGTGGGTCGCTCAAGATCGTGAAACAGAACGATGCCGGCACCAACTTGGCCGGCGCCGAGTTCGACGTCTTCAAGGACGATGGGGACGGCGATTTCCAGCAGCCGGCGGGGAGCGACGCTCTCATCGGCAGCTGCACCACCACCGCGAACGGGACGGGCGACTGCACCTTCTCGGACCTGCTCTTCGGCGACTACTGGGTCCACGAGACGGTCGTGCCCGACGGGCACGAGGAGATGGATCCGAACCCACTCCTCGTGAGTGTGCCGAGTACGGATCAGGTCGTCGTGACCTTGATCAACAAACGGGATCCTGCCTCGCTCAAACTGAAGAAGGTGAACGACCTCGGAACGGGTCTCCCCGGGGCGACCTTCACGCTGTTCACCGACCTCGGCCCGGCGTTCGGTCCGCCCGACGGGAACGGCCCGAACCAGGATGCATACAACCCGGCTCAGGACTCGACCATTTCGTCGGGAAGCTGCACGACCGTCGCGGACGGCACGTGCACGATCACGAACATCCTGACCGCTGGGAAGTTCTGGATCGTGGAGACGGTGGTACCCGCCAACCACTCGAAGGCAGCGGACAAGTGGATCCAGATCGAGCTCGGCAACGACTACGATCTGACGTCAACGCCGTTCGTCAACCCGCGGCTGCACAAGGTGATAGTCCTTGTCTGCCACCAAGGTACGAACACGCTGACCTCAGTGACGGTCTCCGAGGAAGGAACGTCGAGAACCGGGACATCCATCGGGACGAATCCCGCCGGGATCTCGGGCAATCTCTGCACGATCGGTGGAGCCAGCTTCGACGGCTACACGCACGCCAACGACCCGAGCTTCACGGCCGATATCGGGAGCGCGACGCACCCGTAGGGTCGAAGTGAACAAAGGGGCCGGCGGGCGAATCTGCCGGCCCCTTTCGTTCCCGTCTTTCACGCGGCCATGAACGCGGCGACGAGAGGGAAGAGCGCGAACAGGCGCGGAGTGGCGCGAACGACGAAGCGGATCGATCGATGAACTCATGATTCCCTCAGACACCGTGCCCCGTCGCGAGTTATCGACCCCGCGAAAGCGCGCTTTGTGCGAGCCCGGAAGGTTGTCGTGCTTGGCCGATTCCGGCGGAGCCGGATCGTGCTCTAGACTCACCGGCTATGCCGCGCATCTACACCAAGACGGGCGACGACGGGACCACGGGCCTGCTCTATGGGGGCCGGGTGCCGAAGGACGACGCTCGCACCGAGGCGTACGGAACGTCCGACGAAGCGGTCGCTGCGCTCGGCGTTGCGCGCCCTCAGATCGGCGATGCTTCCCTCGCCGACTTGATCGTTCGCCTCCAGCGCGAGCTGTTCGTGGTCGGGGCCGAGCTCGCCACCGGCAAGGAGGCGTGGTCCAAGCTCGTGGCGGGAACGACGAAGGTGACCGCCGAGATGGTGGCTTCGCTCGAGACCCTGATCGACGGCTACGTGGCCCGCACCGGGATGCCGAAGGAGTTCGTCGTACCGGGCGAGACCCCGGCGAGCGCCGCGATCGACCTCGCGCGCGCGATCGTTCGGCGATGCGAGCGCCAGGCGGTGCGCGTGTTCCACGACGGTCTGCTGCCGGACGGCGAGGTCGTTCGCTACCTGAACCGGCTGGCGGATCTGCTCTTCGTGCTCGCGCGCTACGAGGAAGCCGGCTTCCGCCCGCTCCGCGAGCCCTAGGGCTGGAGCGCGGCGCGGACGAAGTAGTCGTCAGGCGGCTTTCGGGTCGGCTCCCTCCGTGCGAGCGCCTTCTCGATCATCGGACCGAGCCGCTCTGCCTTCTCGCGCTCACGGTCGTCTGCGGTCTCGGCGAACTCGGGCATCACCTCGGCCGCGAAGAGTTCGAGCGCTTCGCAGATGTCCTCGTGACGGTTCCGGCCGGCCTGGCTGACGAAGATGACCTGGTCCACGCCGGCCTGCTCGTAGCCACGGACGAACTCGCGGATCTGGGCCGGGGTTCCGATCGCGCCCCGTGCGGAGCCGAGCGCTTGCTGGAAGAGCTGCGCCCCGAGGTTTACGTCGGTCTGCGCCGCGACGTCGCGGTCGAAGCCGAAGAGGGCCCGGTTCTTCTGGAACTCGTCCCACACGACCGACCGCCCCGGCTTATGGTCGCCGAACACGTAGTAGTGGCCGAGCGAGTAGCCGAAGAAATGCCCGCCGTCGAGGCCGCGCTCGATCGCCGTCTCCTCGTCGCGGTGGCACATGAAGGGCGTCGTGATCGCGATGTTGGGGTTGACCGAGAAGCCGGCCGGTACGCAGTGCTCCGAGGTGAGTGTGGCGTAGTAGTCGTCGACCCACGCCTTCGCATCCGACGGCTCGATGAACGAGAAGGACAGCGCGCCGAGGCCTTTCGAGGCGGCCATGTGGATCGTCTCGCGTCGCGAGCAGGCGACCCAGAGCGGCGGGTGGGGCTTCTGCATCGGCTTCGGGACGACGTTGCGTGGCGGCATCTTGACGTAGGTGCCGTCGTAGCCGGCGAACGGCTCCTCGACGAACATCCGCGTGATCGCGTCGATCGCCTCGGTCCACTGGTCGCGCTTCTGTGCGCGGTCGATGCCGAAGCCGGCGAGCTCGACCTCGCTCGAGGCCTCGCCGGTCCCGAACTCGACCCGTCCGTTCGATAGGAGGTCGAGCGTGGCGATGCGTTCGGCGATGCGCGCGGGATGGTTGAAGTTGACCGGAAGCTGGACTATCCCGTGCCCGATCCGGATGCGTTGTGTGCGCTGGGTCACCGCGCCGAGGAAGACCTCGGGGGCGCTCGAGTGGCTGTACTCCTCGAGGAAGTGGTGCTCGACCTCCCAGACGTAGTCGATGCCGAGGCGATCGGCGAGCTCTATCTGCTCGAGCGCGTCGTGGAGGAGGCGGCGCTCGTCGTCGGGCTCCCACGGCCGGGGGAGCTGGTGCTCGTAGAAGATGCCGAACCGCACGGCCACCTCCGAACCCGGCCCGGCGCCGGGTCGGGGCAGCATAATGCAGGCCGTGTCCGGGACGTGGTGGCGAGACGGCGTGCTCTATCACGTGTACCTGCGCTCGTTACAAGACTCCGACGGCGACGGCGTCGGCGACATCCCGGGGCTCATCTCGCGGCTCGATCATCTCGCCTGGCTCGGGATCGACGGCGTCTGGGTCTCCCCGGTGATGCCGTCGCCGAACGACGACTGGGGCTACGACGTCGCCGACTACTGCGCGGTCGATCCCGAGTACGGAACGCTCGAGGACGTCGACCGGCTTGTCGCCGAAGCGGAGGCGCGCGGGATCAAGGTGCTGTTCGACCTGGTTCCCAACCACTCGAGCGACCGGCATCCGTGGTTCGTCGAGTCGCGCTCGTCGCGCTCGTCGCCGAAGCGCGACTGGTACGTGTGGGCCGATCCGGCGCCCGACGGCGGCCCGCCGAACAACTGGGCCGGCAACTTCTTCGGGCCGGCGTGGGAGCTCGACGAGGCGACCGGCCAATATTTCCTTCACTCGTTCCTCGAGTCGCAGGCCGACTTCAACTGGTGGAACTCCGACGTCCGGCGCGCCTTCCACGACGTGCTCCGGTTCTGGTTCGACCGCGGGATCGCCGGGTTCCGGATCGACGTCGTCCACAAGCTCGCGAAAGATCCCGACCTCGGCGACAACCCGCCGGCAACCGCGGAGGACTCGTTCATCGAACAGGCGTGGGGCCAGAAGGAGCTTCTCAACGCCAACCTCCCGGAGACGCACGAGATCCTCCGCGGCTGGCGGAAGGTCTCGGACGAGTACGACCCGCCGGCGATGCTGCTCGGCGAGACCTACGTGCTCGACGTCCCGCGGATGGTGTCCTACTACGGGAACGGGGACGAGCTCGACCTCTGCTTCAACATCCCGTTCCTGTATTCGCAGTTCACCGCCGAGGCGCTCCGCGCGATCGTCGAGGAGGTCGAGGCAGCACTGCCGGCTGGTGCCTGGCCGGTATGGAATGGGTCGAGCCACGACATCTCGCGGTGGCCGACGCGCTGGTGCGGGAAGGACCAGCGCAAGATCCGGTGCGCACTGATGATGCTCTTCACCCTGCGCGGAACGCCGCTGCTCTACTACGGCGACGAGATCGGGATGGGCGACGGCGAGGTTCCGGTCGAGCGCTCGCTGGACCCCTTGGGCACGCGCGTGCCGGGATCGCGCACAGCGGGGCGCGATCCCGCGCGGACGCCGATGCAGTGGAGCGACGCGCCGGGCTTCGGGTTCACCGCTCCCTCGGTGGCGCCTTGGTTGCCGTTCGGCGACGCCGCAGCGACCAGCGTCGAGGCTCAGGGGAACGACTCGGCATCGGTCCTGAATCTCTCGAGAGATCTGATCATGCTCCGGAAGCGCTCGGTCGACCTTCGGAGTGGTGCCTACCGCACGCTCGACTCCTCGCGAGGGACCTGGCTTTGGTCTCGGGGTGAGCGCACGATCGTCGCGCTCAATCTCTCGGACGAGCCGATGGAAGTCACGGCGCGTGCGGGGAGGATCGCCATCGCAACGGATCGTACGCGCGACGGCGAACGGGTCCGGGACCGAGAAACTCTCTCCCCGTGGGAGGGATTCGTTCTTGCAGACGCTGAGAACACATAGTGTCTCTCACGTCCGCACGAACTAGTCGAGGGGCTACGAGTAAGAGTGCTCGTCGTCCGGGTAGACGCCGTTCGCGACCTCGTCCGCGTACCGCTTCACCGCGTCCGTGATCGTCGTCCGGAGATCCGCGTACCGCTTCACGAATTTCGGACCCGGGCCCGCGGTCATCCCGAGCAGGTCGTTGACCACGAGCACCTGCGCGTCGCAATGAGGCCCGGCGCCGATCCCGATCGTCGGGATCGAGAGCGAAGCCGTGATCTCGGCTGCGAGCGCAGAAGGCACGCACTCGAGCACGACGGCGACCGCGCCGGCTTCCTCGAGCTCCTTGGCCCACATCTTGATCCGCACGGCTTGCTCGTCCGTGCGGCCTTGGACCTTGTAGCCTCCGAACAGGTGGACCGACTGAGGCGTGAGCCCGAGGTGGCCCATCACCGGGATCCCGCGGTCGGACATCGCCGAGGCGAGCTCCGCCTGCGGACCTTCGATCTTGACGGTGTGCGCGCCGCCCTCCTTCAGGAAGCGGCCGGCGTTGCGCAGGCCCTCCTCGAGCGAGGTCTGGTAGCTCATGAACGGCATGTCGCCGACGATCAGCGCGTTGCGGGCGCCGCGGGAGACCGCGCGACAGTGGTGAAGCATCTCGTCCATGGTGACCGGGATGGTGGAGTCGTAGCCGAGCACTACCTGACCGAGGGAGTCGCCGACGAGGAGCACCGGGATTCCGGCTTCGTCGAGGATCTGGGCGGTCGGATGATCGTAGGCCGTGAGCATGACGAAGCGCTCGCCGCGCTCCTTGCGCGCGCGCAGGTCGTGGATCGTGACGGGCATGGAGCCCTCCTCCCTAGAGGCCCTCGCGGTGAGGTCTGCGCTCACCGGTCCGTGGGTCCCCTGGCACACCTATTGTGACAGACCGGGCGCCGGAACGGGAACAGGAGAAGGCGATACAAAAAGACCGGCCCCAGAGGCGCTCGCCGTGTGGGCGGTCGCCCCCGGGGCCCGGGGGGAAGCGAAGCTGGTTAAGACGCTGCCGATATCTCGGCCTTGTGACGGCGCCACTGCTCGACCTCGTACTCGGCGCGCGTCTTGAAGCTCATGAAGCGCGTCGGGGTCCCGCAGGAGTTGCAGATCTCCTGCTCGTCCTCGAGGAACGACTGGCACCGGGTGCAGTTCTCTAGGCTCGCAACATCTGGGTTCGGCTTCCGCATCTCAGATCGCCCTTTCTCAGTGCGCGGTCAAGCTGCTTCTTTCTGTGGTTTCGGACGATAGCTTCGAAAGGTTGAACGAGGAAGGGGACAAGGGGAGCGAACCCGATAGGACCTATGTCTGAGACCCGGACAAACGGGAGCGTCTAGTCGGCCAAGGCCCTCGCGATGTCCCGCATCGAGACCATGCCGACGACCTGATCGCCGTCCAAGACCGGGAGGTGGCGGAAGCCTCCCTCCACCATGACGCGGAGAGCTTCCTTGACGGGGGCATCGGGCCCGACGGTCGTCGGCCGCTTGGTCATCCATTCGACGACCGGGCGCATCGGGGCGTCGAACGCGCCCGACATCGCCCGAACGACGTCCCGCTCGGTCAGGATCCCGACGAGGCGCTCGCCTTCCATCACGAGGGCCGAGCCGATGTGACGCTCTCCCATGACCGTCGTCGCTTCCGCGAGCGTGGTTTCGGTGTCGACCGAGCAGACGGGCTTGGACATCAGATCTTCGACATTCATCGCGACTTCTTTCCTCCACGGGAGCCGGGCCGGCTCCACTCGCGGAAATGGTTTGTGATCGGCAGGCGTCGATCCTTCCCGAAAGCGCGGGTAGTGATCTTCACGCCCGGCGGTGCCTGTCGCCGTTTGTACTCCGCCCGGTCCACCAACTCCACGATCCGGCGGACGACGCGAGCCTCGAACCCCATGCGCACGATGGCCTCGACCGGCCGGTCTTCCTCGACGTAGGCATGGAGGATGGGATCCAGCAGCTCATACGGCGGGAGCGAGTCGGTGTCGAGCTGATCCGGGCGGAGCTCGGCGCTCGGTGGCTTGGTGAACACGCGAGC
>JBBDRM010000078.1 GCA_040905475.1 Actinomycetota bacterium | reverse complement strand
GGGAACGGCTCGCACGCCGTCCCGGTCCCTTCTCCATTTTCTCAACCAAGGAGGACCAGCCATGACCGAGCGTTATCGACTCACGCTCGTCCGCGAACCTGCGGGCGCTCCCTTCGGCACCCAGATCTGGGCACCGGCCGATCTCGCGACCGTTGCACGCAGCCTGATCTGCGACGAACCGCAAGAGATCGTTCTGTGCATGCATCTCGACCGACGGCACCGCCTCCGCGGCTATCACGAGATCGCACGCGGCGGCATCGCAAGCGCTCAGGTCGACATGCAGATCCTGTTCGGCGCCGTCCTTCTCACCGCCGCACCTGCCTTCGCGCTCGCGCACAACCATCCCAGCGGCGAGGCGACACCCAGTCCCGACGACATCGCGCTCACGCGTCGGGTCGCACGGGCAGCCGATCTGCTCGGCGTCGAGTTCGTCGATCACCTCGTCGTCACCCCGACGGGCTTCGCCTCGCTCCGCGATCACGGAGCCCTCTAGCACACGACAACAAGGAGGAGGTAACCATGTCCACGATCAACGAACGCACAGTCGCGCGCGGCCGGCGCCTCGATCCCGACCGTGACATCACCCAGGACGCCGCCGACTTCTATCTCCTCGAAAACCTCGCCAACGTGCGAGGCGACGCACTCGCATGCGAGCTACTCGACCGACACGAACGCACCCTCGCCAACGAGTTCGCCGGATACCTCGACATGGCCATCGGCGGAGAGCTTCGCTACGCCAAGCGCTACCTCGAAGAGTTGCCGCCCGAACTCGAACCGTTCTTCCGCGAGGTTTCCGACACCGCGCGCGGCAAAGCATGGCTCGTGTGGACCGTCATCCGACGCAAGTTCGGCCTCGATGCGCTCGACCTCGCCGAGGAAGCATTCGGAAATCCCGGATGGCGGCGAAACTTCGGCGGCTACCCGTGGGCGTGCGCCGTGCGCGCACTCCGTCCGTATCTCGAAGGCAAACGAAAGCCGCGCCTGTTCGTCGATCAGTGTTTCAACCTTCAGCACAACACCGGGTGCATCTTGAACAAGCTCTACAACGTTTCCAAGTTGCCCGAAGTGCTCGAAGCACATGGAGCCGACGACTATCCCGTCCTGCTTCACCACGCCTCGGTAGATGTCAGGCGGCGATGGCGGCGTCAGGACTACTTGCAGCGCGCCGACCACGATCCCACCTGGCTCGGCGTGCAGATCCTCGACAGCTACGACGACGTCGCGTGAGAAAGGAAGAGCGATGACCCAAGAACGTGAGATGGACGCCTACTGGGACGACTTCGACGAGGGAGTGCCCGACTGGGAAGGACCCACGCACAACAGAAGGTTGCCGAGCGCGCCCACGCGGATCGCTCCATGGCGACCGCAATGCCGGCACTGGCGTGAACCCGTCGAATTGCTCGACGGTGTCACCGTGTTCGCGTCCGCTTGGTTCGACCGACCCCAAGGCCATATCGACATGGAATGGCCCGACGTCGGCATGTACCTTGACGGCAGTTGGGCAAGCGTCACGATGCTTTGCTCGCCGGGGTTCCGTCCACGCTTCGCGCAGTATCGGCCGTCGAAGCTGCTCGTTTACCCATGGCCGGACCTCGGCGTTCCACGCGAGCCAGGTAGGTTCATGCGCGCGTTGCACTGGGTACTGAACCAAGCCGCGCAAGGCAAGCGCGTCGAGATCGGATGTGCCGGCGGGCACGGACGCACCGGAACCACGCTTGCGGCGCTCCTGATCCTGCAAGGGATGAGCACGAAGCGAGCTGTCACTCGGATCCGGCGTACCTACTGCTCGGAGGCGATCGAAACGAAATCGCAGATACAGATGCTGCTACGCACAACGCGATGATTACCCTTTCCCGGTCGGGCGAAAGCCCGGCCGGGAATGCTCCGCGGGCATGTCGTTGCTCGGCCAAGACACTGTCGCCGCATCGGTGTCGCGATCGTTTCGTCCGGCGAACAAGGACTGGCAATTGCGGTAGTCATAGGGCGTATCTCTCAAACGTGGACTCCCGCACCGATTCACGCTCCGGGCAAAGGGGCCAGCAATCCCTGATCGATCAGGCCCTGAAAGTGTGTGGCGACACTTAGCGCGAGGGCGCGATCGCGGATGAGGATCCCAATCTCGATATTGCGGTCTAGCGCGGCTTCAGTGAGGTTCGCCGACGTGACGAACACAGCCACGTCGTCGGTCACGACGGCCTTCGCGTGGAGGACGCCGCCAGGACCCCCAAGTTCGAGCGCCCGCGGATCGTAGTAGACGGTCGGTCGACTCTCACCAGGCCATTCAACGCTCCAGAAACGATCGGCGAACCGGCGGACCAGTTGGTCGGCGGCGCTATTGTCTCCCCGTTTGCGCTGGATGTTCATCAAGAGCGTGACGCGGAGCGTGGGGATCGCGGCCATCCGATCGGCGATGACCTTGAACGCTTTGGGGCCATCGAAGAATGCGTATGTGCTGGCCCAGACCGATCGCTCGGCCGAGCCGAGAAGTTCCTCATAGACGCGCCGGGTGTCGCGCGCATGGAGTCCGGGAACCTCGGGACCAGACCACACCAGGTCCGGTTGCGCGACGCGCGCGGCCATCTCATCGACCGTGCGGATCCACGCGCCGGCAGCCCGACCCATGATTCCCAGTTTGGTGAGTTCCAGAAGAGCGGCGCACACGTCGTCGATGCCTTCGCTGACGCCGAGGACGGAACGGACGGCGCCCGGGGCGAACGGCTCTGTCAGCATGCCGGAGTCGAGTGCGCCGGCGAGTCGCTTCTTCAGGTGCGGGGGCAGATCGATGATCCGACGCATCACACGCCATCGACGAAGAAGGCGGCGTCGTCAACGCCGAGGATAGGGAGGACGAGCGCCCGGTCGAGGTAGTCGTTGCGCATCTCGCACGACGTCTCCGCGATCAACGCGCAGCCATGACACGACGCCCCGTGGAGCCAACGCTCTTCCAGACTGGACCCAGGCTCATGCTGAGCGCAGATCGGGTCGTTCGAACAGAGGGCGCCCATCCGGAGTGCGCGCGCGAGATGCTCCTCGATGTGGCGCGCCTGCTGAACGAGGCCGCCGAGCGTACCTTCGGAGTCCGGACTTCCTGTGTAGAGAAGGATCCCGTACCGTCCTCCTTCGGTGTAGATCCGCTCCCGGATAGAGCTCGCCGGGTACCCGCAGCTCATCGCCAGCGATTGCAAGAGCAGGTGAGCGAGGGTGTGCAAGAGGACGTATGGCCCTCCGGGAAAGAGTCGCTTGCTCTTCCTAGCATCCGCCCAGCGCCTGTGCCCAAGGGCGAGGAGGTCCAGCCGACCGGCAACGCCGGATTCCTTCAGCCAGCGCTCGATCGCGTCCGCGCGTATCTGGATGAACACGCCTTCCCCGCGGTTCTCGACGGCCGGGAACCACGAAGGCTCAAGGGCGATGTCGGCGCGTTCAACGTCGGTCTCATATTCGCCGTGGATGTCCGGCGTCACCGCCTCGAAGCGGGTGAAGCCGACCAATCCCATCACCTCGCGGAGCCGGTGAAGCTGAAGGACCGACTCCACGTCATCCGACACTTTGGCGTTCCGCCAGACGTGCTCCGGTAGGCGGCGTGCGTGGAAGTCCGGGTCCATGGGGACGTCGTCGCCGTACCCATCGGGTGCTGCCAACAGAGCTTCGAGTTCCACCTCCTTGACCGGTCGCTCGACCTGGGCGCCACCCTTGATCTCCTGGATGGCATCCATGACTTCGGCGTCAGAGAAGGGAGCGAGCTTCTCGGTGATCTGCGGCTGCTTCTTCAAGAATGCCAGCTCCGCCGGACTCTCAACGGTTTGGAGTTGTGTCCACAAATCGCGAACGACCACTTGGACGGCGGACCCACGCTCGGGCAGGGAGAGCACGCTGACCACTTGCGGGAAGTACGCGTTGGCTGCGGTCCGGATCAACAACCGGCTCGGCTGGTTGCAGTCCTCGGCGCTGTTGAGTCCCAACCATGGGCGACGACCGCGACACATCCCCAGCGGCATGGTCTCGATGTTGCTGGCCTCATAGAGCGGCCTCGATGCTTTGCATTCGCACCGAACGGTGAGGTCTCCGAGGTCTCCGCCGGTTCCCCGTTCATCGAGCCACAGTTGCCTCGTTCGCAAACAGTCACTCTGAGTTCCATGGACGTACACATACCAATCGAGGTCGTCCACATGGCCACGAGGGCATGCGCGCACGAAGCGCGTCGGGACGACCTGAAGTCCGTCGAAGCGGCCATTGTCGTCGAGCGCCTTCCGCGAAACGAGTCTGCGCGAGCGCGACCTCTGACCTGCTCCATCCTTCTCGCGGACCACGAACCATTCCGGGAACCGCCACACGCCGATTCCCTTCTTAGTCTCACGAGGGTCGTTGGAGTCTGGCGGCGGTGAGTACAGGCGTGGGGCGATCACGCCGGTCATGTTCTGAAGCTTTCGCGTCAGCCGCGGCTCGATGATCTCGTCCAGGTCGTCGAGTTTCCCCCACGTGTCCAGCCCGCCGACGATGGCCGAGTGATCCGGGAGGTCGATGAGTGCGCCGGGACCGTATGTGGTGATGATCTGGCTCCGCCGAACCTGTCCGTGCCCCCGCTTGCTCACTTGCCGCCCCCGCCCTTGGTTCCGGTGAGATCCCTAATGAACAGATTGACCTGTGGCTCGACGTCGCGCAGCGAACGGTTCACGCGGAACTTCCGGTGGTGCTCGGTCTCGAAGTCCTCATCCAACATCTCACGAAGCAGCGGGCGTGCAGCCGCGCGAACCGTTTCGTACTTCTGGTACTGAACCTCAACACCTGCCTGCTGATAGTCGTCGACGATCTTGAGCCACGAGTCGAGGAGATCCACGATGCGGCTACGCACGCTCAGCAGCCGTTCGTTCAGTTCAGCCGGATCGCTGATGGGTTGCTGTTCGAGTCGAGCCCGGAAAGTGTCGAGCAGCGCAACCTCGAGGTCGGCGCGCACAGCAGCGATCTTCTCTGCACCGCGATGCGGTGTCAGCAACGGCTCCCTGTGACGGGCAAGCGTCACCAGCGCCCCTGCCAATCCACGGTCGAGCGCGCGCGCAGAGAACGGCGTGACGCTCGCGACTTCGACTGACCGATAGAAGGTGTCGTGGTAGTGACGGAACCGCTCGTAGTGCGACCGGTCGCGCGGCTTGTGGATGTTCAGCAGAGTCACGACCAGGCCCGGCTTGGAATCATCTCGGCCAACGCGGCTGGTCGCCTGGATGTACTCCGAATGGGTCTTCGGTTGTCCGAGCACGAGCATGAGCCCGAGCCGCTGGATGTCGAGACCCACCGAGATCATGTTCGTCGCGATCGCGCAGTCCACGCGCTGCTTCTCGTGGAATGCAAGCCCCAGGCGTCTCCGCGCCTCCGCGATCTTGTCGGTCGGCACACGTGAGGTGAGCTCGAGGACCTCCGAGAAGGTCTTGCGGTCATGGAACAGCCCAGGGTCCTCGCCGATGCGTTTGCGCGCTCCGTACTCCTTCACCGTGTTCTGCACTTCTTCTTCGAGGATGCGACGAGCACCACCGAGTTCGCGGAGCGCGTTGAAGTACCCGAGTCCCGTCATGTAGGGGTCGGCGGGGTTGTCGGTGTTCTTGTGGCCGCCCGCGTCGCGATAGGCGCGCTCAGCCGCGCCCATCAGGGCGAGCCATGCCCGCCGCATGAGAACCTTCGGGTTGCGACCCTGTGCCGCGATCCCGATGTAGAGGCGCGCTGGCACCTCGGTCGATGGAAGCGTGCGAGCGAAGAACGAGTCACGCCGATCCGGACCCGGTGGTGGGAAGACGTGCGTGATCGGCCGAGCGAATAGCGCCTGCACCTGGTCCTGCGCGCGCCGCGCGGTCGCCGTGGAAGCCACGATCTTCGGTCGTACCGGTCGCCCATCCAACTCGCGCGCGCAGAGCGCCTCGATGGCCGACTCATACAGACCTGCCATCGTGCCCAAGGGGCCCGAGATCAGGTGGAGCTCGTCTTGGATGATCAGATCGGGCGGCGGCAGCGGCGCCTCCAGCCGACCCCCCTGCCCGGGCTCCGCGGGTCCGTAGAACCCGTGAGCATCGTGGCGGTCAGCACCGCCGAGCAACACGCCCGAGGTGCCAACCCACGGCAGGGAGGCGAACTTGTCAACCGTCGCAACGAGGAAGGCAGGGAGGCGACGATAGATGGGCTCGTCTACGGCGACGATCGGCAGAGGACGGTCGCGCGTGAAGTCACACTCGAAGTTCGCGCAGACGATGCGCAGTTCGCTTGGTTTATCGCTATCGGGAAGCAAAGTGAACGATGTCGGTTGGAAGCGCGCATCGCACCACGGACAGTTCTCGAGCGGGATCGGTGACGGCTTACTCTTCGGGTCGTTCTTGAACTGATTGACCTTCGCTCGCGCGCTGTCGCTGCGGCCATCACCCTTCTTTCCGAGGATGTTGGGCGTTGCCGCCTTGCCCACCCACAGCCCGATCTCGAAGGACCACGTCCCGTACCGCGGAACATCGGCCTCTCGTTCGAGTTCGAGCGCACACACGAGACCTGCCGCGCGCGCAAGCTGATCGAGTGTCAGCAGTCGCAGCGTGTAACGCATGATGACACTGACCCCCGCACCAGCAAGACCAGCGTCCTGCGGATGCCGCAAGCGGCGCAGGACCATCGTGAATGCGGCCAGGCCTAGGTAGGCCTCCGTTTTCCCGCCGCCGGTCGGGAAGAACAACAGATCGACCGTCTCTCGATGAGGATCGGTCGGATCGGCGAGTCCGGGCAAGTTCAGCAGGATGAACGCAAGCTGGAACGCCCGCCACTTCGGGTCCGCGATATCGAGCCGACGCCGCAGCGCCCGCGACACGGCTCGGTTCGCGACACGGAAAGAATCCAACGCGTCCGGATCGGACGCGAGCACGTCTATACCGCGCTCGATCCGATCCGCCGCGATCCCAGCGAGTCGAACGAGTTCTTCCGCCGCGTCACGACGCGATCCCGACAGCGCGTCGATCAGCGGTCGACGCTCATCGATCCAGGTCCGGTACTGCTGGACCAGCGGCTCGAGCGCCGCCTTCGCGGCGGCGCCGTCCGTCAACGCGCCGAGGGCCTCCATCGCGAGTTCGACTCCCGCAACCGCGACCGTGGCGGTCTTCTCGACCTCGGCGTCGGGGATCCAGGTGGTCCACAGCTCGCGACTCTCGTCGTCGGTGATCGTCCACCCGACCGAAACCCCGTGGCCGGTCGCGTATCCGGGAGAGTCCGCGAAATGAAGGTCCGCGACTTGTTCGTCCCAGTCTTCGGCGAGCCGGCCCCGCAGATCCGGCCGCGGCACGAAGGGCCGTTCGCACCCCACCCGCAACTCCGCCTGGAACACGAATCCTTCGTCCGGTGCGTCCTCGTTGGGAGTCCGCCGGTTGACCAGGAACACCGAAACGGAGCGGGTTCCGCGCGGGATCTGCTCGTCCATCTCATCGGAGATCGGACGTTCGACCACCTGCACCTCGAGGCCATCCGAGTTCGGAACCGGATGAACCTTGGACGCGACCGGGACCGTGATTCGCTCAATGCGCTCGAAACGCTGCCAAAGTTTCTTCGAGGACTTCCCGCCCTCGCCGTTGCCGCTTCCCGCATCCCCCTCGCCGTCGCCGTCGCCGTCGCCGTCGCCTCCGCCCTCGCCGTTCGCCCCATCGGGCGGCGCGTCTACCTGTCGGTAGTCCCCCCAACGGACGGTCACGGTCAGGTCGTTCGCGCCGGCCGGCGTGAGGAAGCTCAGCCCCATCGAGGACGGGAAGAACCCCTTCTTGGCGGCCTTGCGATCGTCGGCGTTCTCTTCGCTGGCGCCACCCGACTCCGGGATCTCGTCGACGTCGTCACTCTCATCGTCGTCACCCTGGGATTCAGGCGGGCTTCCCGAGGGGATCAAGAACCCTCCCAGATACCAGGTCGACGGGCGAACCCAACCCGGCAGTTGCTCGTCGATGAACGCATGATCGACCCAGGGGCCGACCAGGTCGAGTCGAAGGGCCTGCACGAGACTTTCACGGACTTCGACCGGTGACGTAGTTCTCATTCGACTTCTATCCTCTCGAGGCGTACGTCGAACCCCAAGGTCCGGAGCGACTCAGCTGACCGCACTAGATGCAACTTGGAGAAGAATGGAAGTGCACGCCTCCAGCCCGGTCCGCCTTTGATAATGGCGAAGACGACTCGATAGCGATTTGGATCCGGACGGTCGCGAGGGACATGCGCAGCGAGGGAGGCGGCGCGATCCGCCAGGAGCACCCGCGCCTCCTCACGGAACCCCTCATCGGACAGGAAGGCCTCTGCGGAAACTCGGGCCTGTGCGAAGAGATGGCTTAGCGTCGAGGACTGGTTCCATCGCTTCACGTGGACAAACTGACGATCGTTGCTTACGTAAAGGTCGCACAACTCGATCTGGTCCCCGTCGGCGCGCACACACTTCTTGTCCAGGAGATAGATGCCGCGCCCAGCTGCACGTTTGTTGTATGCCCCTTCATACTCACCTTGCTTCGCCGACGGGAGGTTCAGACCTGCCCTTGGGATGCGATCGACCCGGTTGTCGATTCTCTTGGAGAACTGTTTCTCGATCTCATGCCATTCGCCCCCGGAGAGGACATAGCGCCGCCCCTTCACGTCCCTCTCAGCAACGAGGGCGCGATAGACGGACCACCTCGAGATTGGCTCCGCGGACTCCGCAAAATGAAGGAAGATCCGTTGGCGTCGGAGTCGCTCGATGGAGATGTTCTCTGGACTGCGAATCTGGGCATGGAGCGATCCGAGCGACAGGTCCGGTTCTGGAGCCCCACTCTTGACGAAACTGAACCCGTCAATCCTGTCGCAGTCGACTATCTCGGGCGGTGCCATGTGTAGCCCATCACTGCTCCCGAGTCGAAGAGCCGGCAGGAGTTGTTCGTCCAGCATTCCGATCATTTCCGGATCCGTCACAGTCTTGACGTGATCCACGAACTCGAATCCCCGCTTCTTGTAGCTGTCACTCCGGTACGCGTTTAGGACTTCCCGGCATTTGGCTCCGAGGTCGCCGAATTCGAGCGACGCTCGAAACTGCAGGGCGTCGGCGCCGCTCACGACTCTTGCAAAAGCTGGGTCGCTGGGCACGCCCGCCACAGAGCCTAGGAGGTCCTCCTCCTTGTCGACCCCGAATTCTGAAAGCCGCGAGCTGCGGCTGGTCTGGCGGCGAGTGTGCACCGTTAGCTCCTGCACCGTCTTCGTATCGACGCTTCGCAACCCGGCCTCGTCGACCGTGTTGAGCACGACACGAAGCCCGAACCCCCGCTCGATCCGGTTCGGCCGCAACCAGCTTCTGCCGTAGCCGAAGGTGAAAGCAAGGATTCTCTTTGCGGATTTGATGAAGAGGACGGAGCTAGTGTTTGAGTTACGGCGACGATCGAGATTCCCCTTCACGCCAGCCTCGAGGAAGTCGAACCATCGCGGCTGAGCGGTTTGCTGAGGCCCCAGGAACACGACCCCCTCGAATGGCGTGGATGAGTCGAGTTCATATCGGGTGAGGACCCTGACCTCGTCTTCGTCGAGAGCCTCCTCATACGCCTTCGTGCCCGTCTTGATGAGGAAGACGGTCAAGGACTGGATAGGCGGCTTCTTCTCGCTCATTCGAAAAGACCCAACGTTTCAGGGATCTGTCCCTCACGCTTGGACCGCCCCGTTGCTCGCTTGGGGGTCGCACCGGAACGGGTCTCGGCGGCGGCGCGCTCGGCGTTGAGTTGCAGCAGCCGCGCGAGAACATCGTCGCGGACCTCGTCGGGCCAGCGATACCGCCACGGCTTCTTGCGCTTGCTGTCCTCTTCGTCGACCTCGTGGTCCAACAGGAAGTCGCAATCGGTCGGCACATCGTTCCAGCCATAGGCATCGAGCATCGCACGATCCATCGCAGCGTGCAGTTCGCGGAGTTTCATGATTCTCGGGTCGCGCTCGTCGGGATCATGGAAACGGTTGTAGGTCTTCGTGAGCCCTTCGTCGTTGCGGATCATCAGGTCCGCGCGGAACTCGTAGTAAGCCTTGCCGACCGTCTCGAGATCCGGGTGCGTTTCCCAATTCTCGGGGAACGGGAACGTCTCGAAACAGTCCGAGGGCGTGTAAACGGGGTCGTCCTTCATCGTTGAGCCGAAGAAGCGCGACCATTCATCATGAACGCGATTCTGCAGTGCGGCAAAGGCCGCACACGAATCTAGAGCTATCAATACGAGCTTGTTGGAATAGACCATTCCCTTCGGAAGGAACGCGAATGCTGGCGTCGCACTAGTCTGAGAGATCGCAAGAACACGACTGATATGCTCAATGGCCTCGTATAGTTCCCCGGCCGTTCGCGCGAATTGCCACCATCGTTCAGCCCGCTTGGCCTTGTCTTTGCTGAAGGACTTGGCAAGTGCAGCCTCCCTGGTGGGGCGCACCTTCGCCTCGACGATATTCATAAGCATTGGCCACTCTCTCCGACAATCAGCCTCAGAACGCGAACCGAAGTTGATGATGTACCGTTGGTGCTTATGGTGGGGATTGGACGCCAGGTCCTCTCCTCCTATGTACGGGTATATGACTTGGCGACACCGCTCATCTTCGACTTGCAGGCGCGCCAGTTCCGTCATTGAGTTAGCTTCCCCCTCTCCGTCTGATTCGTCGAACGTGAAGCCGAGGCCTACGACCACGCTTCCCTGGAAGGCCCGTCGGGCATTCGATCGGAGCCTCGATGGATCGGAATCATCCCCAGCGTGGAAGAGGAAGGCAGTGATTTTCTCTACGGGCTGACGGTCGATGGTCGGTCGATTGAGTAGGCGCCCTTTCGCGACATGAACCACACTCACTACTACCGCAGCTCTGCCCGGCCACTTCCGACGCCTTTCCGCGCTATAGATCTCACCGCCATTTGCTCGGATCCAATAGAGACCGGTTGCCCGAGTATCTCCTTGCGCGACTGTGTTGGTGGCAATCAACCCGAACGCTCCGTCACTTCGAATCAGCGTGAAGGCTCGGCGGAAAAAATGGGCGACCAAGTCCGAGTTGCCGTGGCTACCTTCGTGCAACAGCTTCAGCCAGTCTAGGTACCCAGACGCGTTCGCGTGCGTAGTTGTGGTGCGACCCGCGAAAGGGGGGTTGCCGACGATTGCGTCGAAGCCAGGGTTCTCGCGGTCGAATGACTCGGGGAACTCGATCTCCCAGTGGAAGGGAACGAGTGGCGGATCCGCGCTGCGGAGGTCGTTCAACATTCCGCGATACTCGTGAGCATTACCCTGGGTGACCGCTTGGACGTAGCGCGTGCGGATGACCTCGCGATCACTTGTCTTCGCGCCTTCGAAGAAGGCTGCGATGACCAGATCACCAAGCAGCCGCACACGGTCGAGTTCGAAGGACGCCTTGTCCCACAGATCCCGCAACTCCCAGTCGCCGGTGCCCTCGTCCGCTTCACGGATCTGCGAACGCAACCGCGACACCTCGTCGAGGTGCTCGACCATGCGGTCCCGAAGCGGCCTCTTGAAGTCAACGGCGGGATCCCAGTGGAAGTTCTCGATCTGGGACACCGAGAGACCGACGAGGGAGTCGCCGTGACGCAGGGCGTGGTCGACGAACGTCAGGGCATGATTACGCGCCAGAGTCGCCAGCCAGAGCGACACCTTCGCCAGGTCGACGGCAACCGGGTTGCGGTCTACGCCGTAGAGACAGCGTTGGGCGACCAAGCGCCGCGCGAAGATGACCTCGTCCTCGTCGGGTGGGATGACAGGAACTTGATCGTGCGCGCGCCAGGACTCGATGAGAGCGTCACCCAACTGCCGACAGGCTTCGACGAGGAACGCCCCCGACCCCATCGCGGGGTCGCAGACCTTGAGGTCGAGGATCTGCTCGGGCGTCGGCACCAAGCCATCGCCTCCGCGGAGGCGCGCGAGGATCGGCTCGAAGGTCGTTCGGACGATCGGTTCGGTGAGGGCGCGCGGCGTGTAGTGCGAGCCCGAGCGCCGGCGTTCCTCGCTTGGCTGCAACACCATCGCGCCCTTGGGGACGAGGTCTGGCGTGGCCGCCTTGTCGATCATGGACTCCAGCGCGGCATGCAGATCGGCGAGCGACTCGGCGGTTTCGGCAGACTTCGCGACCTTGGGTGGAACCTTGCGGTCGGCGCGGTCGAGGATCCACTTGGTCCGGGACTTCCCCGGCTGGGCGAGTAGTTCCTCAAGGTCGAGCGCCGTCGGGGCGCCGTGCTTCTTCTGCGCTTTCACCGCGACAGAGGTTCCGGTCGTCGTCTCGAGGCGGAAGCCCATCATGGTCTCGTACACCGAACCGATCTGCTCGACGTCCAGCGCCCGGTACGAGATGCGTTCACCATCGAGGATGAGCAGGTCCTCTAACACCCGGTAGATGGTTCCATCCGGGACGAGCGGTGCTTGGATGCGTTCGTGCACTTGGCGGCTTCCTGCCGATCGGCGCCCCTCCAAGAACGGGAAGCGGTCCGGGTCGAACAGCGCGCCGTGACGCTGCGGCAGGTCCAGCGTCGTCGCCCCGTCGAACACAATCCGGAACAGCACCAACAACTGTGCCCACGCTCCGAACCGTTGGTCCATCGTGTCCGGGAACAGCGCCGCATCTTCGCGCAGGCGTTCGAAGAGGCCACCGAGCGAATAGTGCTGGGTGTAGGTGGCGTCGCCGGGGAGCATGTCGCGCTCCTCGGCGTACAGGAGGAACACGAGTCTGAGGATAACGGTGAGCCAGGCGCGATACGCCTCGTCTGGATCGTCCTGGAGCGGGTCACACAGGAGCGTGGCCCCGCTCGCGTCGTGGGCCGCCTGGAATCCGCGCAGCAGTTCGTACAGTGCGTGCAGGACCTGTTCGGCGAGCTTTTCGCTGACCTCGTTCTGGAACTTGCGGCTCTCGTCGAGCAGCGCGGGCAGCCGTTGGTTCCTTGGCAGGGTGAGGAGCCGGGTCTGACCGAGCAGCAGGCGCATCGCGGTGCAGATCGGCCGGCCCGCGGTCTGGAGCATGTCGGCGACCGCGAAGTTGACCCAGCCCGAGCTTTCGCCGCGCGGCGCGGAGATCAGCCGCAGCGCATGACCATTGAACAGGAGTCCCGCCGGGGCGCCGCTCTCGCGCAGCAGCCGCTCCATGCGGCTGGTCGGGCTCGCTTCCAGATGCCCGCCTTCGCGGATCTCATCATCGAACCCCTGTCCGGTCTCGAGCACACGGACCAGCAACTGCCACCGGCACGCACCCTCGGCCGGCTCCAGATCGCGCACGGCGAAGTGGGGGCGCAACATCTCGTCGTAGGCCGGTAAGGCGACCGAGAGCTCATCGGGCACCGGGACTTCGTCTGTGCCCGCGTAAGCCTTGGGAGAGAAGCCCCATCCGAGAACCTGCTCAGCGAACGCACGGAAGTCCGGGAGGTAGTCGACCGGGTCTGCATCGGTCGGACCCGGCCGCTGGGCCACGCTCGCCTGAAGCAGGCGCTGACCTTCGACATCACGCCGATCGAGGATCGCGCCGGCGCGTACCAGTGCTGGGGCCGAAACGACCAGGCCCGTCGGCTGCACGAAACCGAGCCACTCGAGGTGGTCGATAACCTGGGGGTCGAGCTTGGCCATCGTCAGTTGGTCTCCGGCCAGAGGTAGACCAGGCCCACGGGTTCAATGCGGTGCGCGCGAACCTCGTAGAAGTCTCTGATCCGCTGCGGCTCGGTCTCAAGGTCTTGGTCGAACTGCTTCAGGCGCGTCTTCCAGAAACCCATGTTCGCCTCGAGTTGCCGGCGCTCCTCGACATCGAAGTCGAGCGTGAGTTGCTTGTGGTCCTTCTCGTGCTTCGCGAGTTCGGCGATGACCCGCTCGCGCTGACGCTCGAGCGTTTCCACGAGGTCCTTCCTTTCGCGTTCTCCGCGGCTGCGGAGCTTGTCGGTCGCGGCTGCGACGAGTTCTTGTGCGCGTGGCTCGAGCTGTGGGAGAAGCTCCGCGATGTCCCCTGCGGCTGCATCGAGGAGCTTGTCACGGATCGCGTCATTAGGCTGGACGCGACCCCCTTGCAGTGACTCATCCAGGAGCTCAAGGGTCTTGGATTCCGCGTCGCGCCCGTAGGCCTTCAGCGGCTTCTTGCGCTGCGAAGGCTCGAGCCACCGCGCAGTGATCGGAACCAACTCCTCATGGAGGCGCTCCGCTCCGCTCCCGTAGAGCGCTAATCGGCCGAGCAGGATGACGCGCGGGATGGAGTCGGCTGCCTGCGCCAGGAAGGCGCGCGACAGGTCATGGTGGATGAAGCCCTGTGCGCGGAACCGGGCCAGGAGCCGCTGGGCGACGCGCTGCTCTAGGTGAAGATGAACCGTGTCGTCGCTGAGCACACCGGCGTCTTCGAATACGACGGGGCGAACAGGGGCTTCTCGCCGCCAGTCCGTTACCTTCTGATCGCTGCGCCGCGGGACGCGCAGGGAATCGAGCGTCGCGGCCCAGCTCGGGTCGGTCTCGACGCGACGGTCCAACGGGGGGAACGTCCAGACCTTGCGTCCGTGTTCATCGGTGGACTCGGTCAGGGCCTCGGAGCCGATCAGTTCGAGCGAGCAAGACAGTGCGCTGCGGAAGGCTGGTGCCTCGAACCCGACCCACTCCCGCGAGCGCTCGAGGAGCGTCTGGCACTTCGCGATCTGTGTCTTGAGTTTCTCTTCGCGATCCCTCGCTACATCGAGTTCTTCCTCGGTCCGGCGCTTGCGCTCCGCCTCGATGTCTGCGTCCTCGATCTGCTGCAAGAGCTTGTCCACGTCGGCGTGGCGGATCCCCTGAGCAAGGATGCGCTCGACATCGTCTTCGATGACCTTCGAGAGGCTGCCCAGTTCCTTCTTGATCCTCTCGGTCTTCTTGACGAGAACCTCCAGGACGTGGTCTTCCGCGCGCTGCGGCAGGACGAAGTAGTGGCAGCGCACTTCGTCGGCGGGCTGCAATTTGCGGTCGATACGGCCGTTGCGCTGCTCGATGCGCCCCGGATTCCATGGAAGGTCGAAGTGGAACAGGTCCGCGCAGTGGGCCTGGAAGTTGAGGCCTTCGCGCGCGGCATCGGTTGCGAGCAGGATGCGCAACGGCTCCTTCGCGGGATCCACATTGAAGCGTCGCTGGATCTCCTTGCGGCGCGCGCCCGCCGTGAGACCGTCGATGACCGCGATGCGCTCGTCGGCGCGGTCGGTCCCTTCGATCGCTTGCTCCAGGATGCTCTTTAGGTAGCGCTTCGTTCCCTCGCGGTTCTCGGTGAAGATCAGCACGCGTCGTTCGTTCCAGGTCGGCGCTGCACCCTTGAGCTGCTTTCCGAACGCCGGCAGATCGGGACACATGTTGTCGCGGATCCAGTCGAGCAGGCACCGAACCTTCGCGTCGGGCATGTGCCGCGACTGGTCGGTGATCGTTTGCATCTGGTCGAGCAGGGCTTGCTCACGCTTCCAGAGCCGCTCAGCTTCCTCGTCGCGGCTCGTTTCGACTTCGGCCAGCCGCGTCACGCTCTCCGTCTGCGCGGCTTCCTCCGCCTCTTGCTCGTCCGGCTCCCATGTCGCCCGCTCGTCGTCGGCGTCCGGCGATGACGTGAACAGACTTGCATCGTGCTCGGTTGCGGTCTCAGTGGCTTCCTTCGCCGCCTTCTCCCAGTGGCGCTCGACCGTGGCGCGGTGAACCTTCAGGGTGCGAGCGAACGCTTCGGTCGATGACAGCAGTCGCTGCTGCAACCCGACGACGAGCAGTCCGGCGGCCGCCCGCGAGCGCTTGCTCGTGCCTTTGAACCGTTCCTCCCGCGCGGTTCGATACTCGTCGAGGAGCTTCGACAGCACGATCTCCGGCGCATCATCCGGCAGGTCGTCGATCGCGACCCGCTCGACGATGCGCTTCGGGAATCCACCCTGGACGTTGCGGATGTCCTCCTTGAGGCGACGCACCATCACCTCTTCCATCGCTGCCTTCCGCACCGGAACGCCGCGCGTGAAGCGGTAGGGATCGAGCAATTCCATCAACGTCGAGAAACTGTTCGAGTGGCCATTGTGCGGCGTGGCCGAGAGGAACAGGCGATGTTCGAACCGCGAGGAGAGGTCGCGGATCGCGCGTGTGAACTTCGTCTCGATCCCGTACTTGCCCCCGCTCGACGGTGCAGCGTGGTGTGCTTCGTCGAGGATGAGCAGGCTGCCAGGGAGCATTGGGCCTAGCCATTCGCGCATCGGGTCCGCGTAGGCCGGGTTGATCAGCAGGTTGTGCGAGATGAGGAATCGGCTGTGCGTGCGCCACGGGTTCACGCCGAACCCGCGTTCGCGTCGCATCCGTGTTATGTAGTTGCGGTCCAAGATCTCGAACGCCAGCCCGAAGCGGTCCTCGAGTTCTCCTTTCCATTGCTCGAGGACCGATGCCGGCGCGCCTACGACGATCGTCTTCGCCTTCTTGCGCAGCAGCAACTCGCGTGCGATCAACCCCGCCTCGATCGTCTTGCCAAGGCCCGTGTCGTCGGCGATGAAGAGGTTGACGCGCGGGAGTCGCAAAGCCTTGCGGAGCGGCTCCATCTGATATGCGTCGATCTTGATGCCAGCGCGGAACGGCGCCTGGAACAGGTCCGGGTCGGTCGCGGTGACGCAACCCCAACGCAGCGTGTGGAAGAAGGCCGCGAACCGGTCCGGCTGGTCGAAACCCTTCGAGGCGAGATCCGCCCAACCTTCCTCTTCCATGATCCAGCGATCGATCTCGTGATCCCAGAAGACCTCGAGGATCTGCCCCTGCGCGTCATCGTCAGCGCACGCGAGCTGGACGCGCGCTGAGTGCGCGGGATCGTCGGGCTCGACGACATCCTCGACGAGCCAGCGGCGGGATCGGACATGAACGAGCTCGCCCACGTCCGGCAGGCGTTCCGGCAGCAGATCTGCTGCGCGCCCACCTCTGTGCTGTCCTAGCTCCGTCATTTCCGCGTGCCCTTGCGCGTCAGTACTTGTTGTGCTTCGAAAGCGTTCAACTGCTTGATCCTCCCTGGAACCAATATCACCCCCGCGCGCCAATGCTTCGATACGCGCAGTCGAGCGTCAAGAAAGGCTCGCACGACATCTTGCTCGTGCCGACCGACAATTACATTGCTGTAGTTCTTCGCCCGTAGCGCACAACAGCCTATTTGGGTTACCTCACTCCTTGCGCTGCTGACACTCGCGGTTAAGCGGCTCTTCTTGCCGACGGTAGACAAACGGTAGAGAAACTTCAGGCCCCTCCGCCAAGATCGGGCCGATGTTCGCTTGTAAGGGAACTTGTAAGCGTCCGGAAAGGTTCCGGAAAGCTAACGCGCGCCCGCCGGGGTGTAGGTCTGTCCCTGGCTGGGGACGCGAGCGCGTCCAAGCCTCGGGTGAGATGGATCTACGACGAGTCGAGGCGATCGGCGTTGGCAGGCTCCGCAAGGAGTTCCACGAGCTATTGCCCCAGGTCGAGGCGGGGGTGCACTACCTGTTGCTCCGCTTCGACAAGCCGGTGGCGGCGCTCATCTCCCATGCCGACTACCTGCAGTTCTCCGAGCTGGCCCGCCGGGACGCGCTCATCAAGGCGCTGCTGCAGGGCAAGGGCTACGCCCCGGAGTCCCTGTCGATCGAGGCGTACCTGGATCTGCTGGCTCAAAACGTGAAGGAGGGAGGCTAGATGGCGACCGCCGAGGCAGTGCTTCCGAGGGCTCACTCTCGACTCCGGCGACTGGACCTGCGGGTCGCGGTAGGGCTGCTGCTCATGATGGTCGCCGTCGTCGGTGGCGCGTCGCTCATCAAGTCTGCTCAGGCTCGGATCCCGGTCCTGGTCGCAGCCGGCTCAGTCGAGCCGGGCGCAGTGATCGAGGCCTCGCAGATCCGCGTCGTTGAGGCGTCGCTGGCGGGCGGGATCGCCTACCTGCCGGCCTCGATGCAGAACTCGATCGTCGGGCGCGTCGCGACCGAGCCGTTGTGGGAAGGAAAGCTTCTGACTCCGAACTCGGTGTCGGATGCTCCGCCGCTGCCGCCGGGGACGGTGGCGATGAGTCTCCAGTTGAAACCCGACCGCGCAGCCGCAGGGAGCGTGCGCGCCGGAGATCGGGTCGCTGTGATCGCGAGCCGCGCCCCGGGTCGCGGAGATCCGCAAACGACGATCTTGTTCCCGTCGGTGACGGTGTTGGCGGTGACGCACGCGGCGCCTGAGGAAGGCGGCGGCGTGCTCGTGACGCTGCGACTTCGGCTCGAGGAGGCGCGCGCGCTCGCAGAGGCACGCACCGCAGGCGAGATAGATCTCGTGTTGCTCTCGGGAGGTCACTCGTGAGCGTGATCGCCGTCTGCTCGGGCAAGGGTTCGCCGGGGACGACGTTCGCCGCGATCAACCTGGCGGCTGCGATGGCGCGCGCGAGCGAGGAGGTCCTGCTCCTCGATCTGGATCCCGCCGGTGGCGACGTCGCTGCTTACCTCGGCTTGGACACGCGCCGCGGCATCTATCCACTCCTGCGGATGGACAACGGGATTCCGCAGCCGGGGGCGCTCCTGGCCGAAGCGGAGGACCGAGCGGGGGTGCACGTCGTGTGCGGATTCCCGGAAGCGTCGGCGCTTTCGGTGAGCGTGGATCTGCTCGCCCACTCGGTCAGGAACGCTGGCGACGATCGCCCGGTCGTGTGTGATCTGGGGCGAGTCACAGCCGGAGGCGCACGCGTAGCCGCGCGTTGCGATCTCGTGCTTCTGGTGGTCCGTCCAGATCTGGTGTCGGTTCTTGGGGCGGAACGCGCGCTGCGGCTGCTGGAGTCCGAAGGTGTCGCGCGTGACCGGGTCAGCGTTCTTTTGTCGGGTGCCGAGCGCCGGCGCCCAGCAGACCTCACGGAGGTGGGGAACGCGCTCGGTCGCGACGTGCTCGCATCCACACCGATCCATCGGCGTTCGGCCCGCAAAGCGCTGCTGTCGCAGATGCCGATCAGCAAGGGTCCCATTGCGCGCGCCTTCGACGGCCTCGCCACCGGCATCAACGCGCGCATCAACTGTGTCGATGAGCCGAAGGAGGTCGCGGTCGCGTGAAGACGGCCGAAGTCGTCGAGTCTCTGCGCCTCCGCGCGCAAGAAGAGCTGAGCGGCACGCTCTCGGATGGCGGCGGTGAGGACACCGAAGCGCGCGCGTGGGCGCTCCTTGTCGAGTTGGTCGAAGGCGAGAACAGACGTCGCGTGCTCGCCGGTTCCGAGGCGCTCTCGCCCGGGTCGCGAACCCAGATCGCGCGGGAGATGTTCGACATCTTCTTCCGCATGGGTCCGCTGCAGCGGTTGCTCGACGACGAGAACGTCGAGGAGATCGTGGTGAACGGACCCGAGCAGGGCTTCGTCGTCCGTGCCGGCGGCGAAAAGGAAACGCTCGCGTCGGGGTTCGCATCAGAGGAGGAACTGCGCGCCCTACTCAGCCGAGTCGTGGCGCGCGCCGGCCGCCGGATCGACGAGGCTTCGCCCGCCGTGGACGTGCGCCTGCCGGACGGCGCGCGACTTCACGCGATCATCCCGCCACTCGCGCGCCGAACCTGCCTCACGATCCGACGCCACCGGATGGTCGCCGAGGATCTCGATGCGCTGGTCGCCCTCGACACGTTGCCGCGTGATGCGGCAGAGTTCCTGCACGCCGCTGTAGGCGGCGGGCTCAACATCCTCGTCTCCGGTGGCACGGCGTCGGGGAAGACCACCACGCTGAACGCGCTCGGGCGCGCGATCCCCGTCGACGAGCGCATCGTCACCATCGAGGAGACGGTCGAGCTTCGGCTGGAGGACGTTCTCCCGGATTGCGTGGCGCTGGAGTCGCGCGCGGCCAACATCGAAGGTGCCGGCCGTGTCTCGATCCGCGATCTGGTTCGCCACGCTTTGCGGATGCGTCCGACCAGGATCATCGTCGGTGAGGTTCGCGGCCCCGAAGCCCTCGACATGCTCTCGGCGATGAATACGGGGCACGAGGGTTCGATGGGCACCATCCATGCGAACTCGGCGCGGCAGGCCTTGTCGAAGCTGCGCACGTACGTCTTGATGGCCGACGAGCAGGTCTCGTCCGAGATCGCCTCGGAGATGATCGCGGAGACCATCGATCTCGTCGTGCATCTTCGACTGGATCAGCGCGCCGGCCGGCGACGCGTCGTGCAGATTGCAGAGGTCGCCGGCCTCGAAGCCGGGCGCGTGCTGACCAACGACCTGTTCCGTGACGAGGACGGGAGCCTCGTGCGCACCGGTGTTCGCCCACGGTTCGCCGACCGGTTGCCCGAAGCCGCTGTCGTCGTCCCGCTCGCGCGCTTGAATGGGACCAGCGCGGAGAGGTGGAGCTGAGGTGGACGCTCTGCTGGTCTCGACCGCCTTCGGCCTCGGACTCGTCTTCGTCTACGACGCGCTCGTCCGTCCCGACGTCCATGTCGATCCGCTTCGCCGGATCCGGGATCTCGGACCGTCCAGCCTCGCCGGCATCGCCGGTGCAGCCGTTGCGTTGTTGGCTACCGGCTGGCCGGTCGCTGTCATCGCCGGCGCGGCGTTGGGCGCAGCCGTGCCGCGCGGGATCATTCGCTCGCGCGAGGAGCGCGTGCGGTCGGCGAAGCGCGAGGCGATCGCCGAACTATCGGCGCGGCTGCGCGATGCGATCCGTTCGGGAATCGGGCTGGCCGATGCGCTCGGGCAAGCCGCGTCCAACGCGCCCGAAGCGATCGCGCCGGATCTTCGGCGGCTCGTCGCGGAGGCGCGCGTATCGGGACTCGCGCATGCTGCGGGCGCCTTCGCGCACCGCATAGAGGATCCCTCCGCGGATCTCCTCGCATCCGCGCTCGAGCTGGCCGACCGGCTTGGCTCGCGCAACCTCACCGAGGTCCTCGACTCTCTGGCCGAAGCCGCAACCGCTCAAGCCGCGACGGTTCGCGAAGCGCGCGCACGGCAGACGCGCGCGCGCATGTCGGCACGGATCGTCGCCGCGGTCCCGATCCTGCTCCTGGTTGCGATCCGGCGCGCCAACCCCGCGTATCTGGAGCCGTTCGCAACGCCCGGGGGTCAGGCGGTGCTCGGCTTCGCGATCGTTCTGATCTGGTTCGGCTATCAGGCGATGAAGCGGGCGGCCAGGATCGAAGGAGGCCTGCGGTGATCGCTGCGGTCTTGTTCGGAACGCTGTTCGGCCTCGGAGCGCTCAGCGTGCTGACGGCGCAGCCGCACGGCGCGCCGCATCCGACGATCGCTGCGCGCCTCGCCGCTCTGCGTCCGAAACAGGAGCCCGATCTGCCGAAATCCGGGGAGCGCGTGTTCCGCACCGAGGTGTTCGAGCAGCTCCTGCGGCCGCACATCGAGCGAGCAGGCCAGTGGGTCGCCCGCGCGCTCACGCGCTTCGGTCTCGATCTTCACACGACCGAACAACGCTTGCGGATCACCGGAGACCGCGCGGGGCTCGCGTTGTTCTTCGGACAGAAGTTCGCCAGCGGTGTTGTCGGCTTCGCGTTTCTCCCCGCGGCGGGCACGATCGGCATCGCCCCGAGGACTCCCATGATCGTGTGGCTCGCGATGGCAGGGTTCGGGTTCATGCTCCCGGATCTTGTGCTGCGTTCGCGCGCCCAGACTGCGCGCAGGCGGCTGCGCGAGGAGTTGGTGCGACTCACCGAGATGCTCACCCTCGCCGTTTCGGCGGGACTCGGTCTCGAAGGTGCACTGGAGCAGGCCGTCACCTCGGCAGACGGTCAACTGTTCGCCGCGGTGCGACGGATGCTCCGCGATGCACAGCTTCGAGGAGAGCCGGCTTCTGTGGCGCTCGCGCGCTTGCCGGCCGAGGTCGGGCTCCCGGAGATCGAGCCGTTGTCCACCGCCATCCGGACGGCGACGGCGCAAGGCACGCCGATCACCCAAGCGCTGCGCGCGCAGGCGCGCGCGGTCCGTGAGCGGCGGCGTCTCGAGCTGATCGAAGCGGGCGAGCGAGCGCAGATCCGGATGCTGCTGCCGGTCGGCGCGCTGATCCTGCCGGCGTTCTTCGTTGTCGTGCTCTACCCCGCGGCGGTGCAACTGCTTCGGGTCACGGGACTGTGAGAAGGGAGGTGGAGTAGATGCAGGCGATCATTTCGTGGTTCCTCAGTCGGATCGCGCTCCGTGATGAGCGTGGCGAGGTCTACGTCGAGTACACGGTGCTCGGCGCGCTCGCGGTGCTCGTGATCCTGGGAGCCGTCCAGTACTTCTTCGGCGGACTCTCGTTCCTGTTCACCAAGATGGGCGACGCCGTACGAGGTATCGGGTGATGCGATTCCGAAGCGAGCGTGGCACCGCGGCGTTGGAGCTGGCGATCGTTGCTCCCGCGTTGATGTTGCTCGTGCTCGGCATCCTGCAGTTCGGTCTTTGGTACCACGCCGAACACGTGACCAAGACGGCCGCTCTGGAGGCCGCGAGAGCAGCAGCAGCCGAGGATGGGCGCGCCGGATCGGCGGAGTCACGCGCTCGTGACGTGCTCCAAGCGGGGCTCGGGAGCACGGCGCAGAACGCCACCGTCGACGTCACCATCGGATCCGAAACGGTGCGCGCGCGCGTCAACGCGTCCATGCGAGGGCTGCTTCCGATCCCGGGACTGTCGAGGCTGAGTCTCAGTGCCGATGCCACCGCCTACCGCGAACGGTTCCGTCCGGCGGGTGATGGACCATGAGAACCGTGAAGAAGGAGGACGGCACCGCGGCGGTCGAGCTGGTGCTCGTCGCGCCTGCCTTGATTCTCTTGCTCGCGGTGATCGTCGGATCTGGGCGGGTGGTCTCGACGAAGTCGGCGGTTCTGTCGGCGGCCAGAGAAGCCGCCCGAGCGGCAGCGGAGGCACCGGACGTTGGCACGGCGAGAAGCGTCGCCCTGGCGAGAGCGCGCGAAGTTGCCTCAGGCTTCGGCCTCGACCCTGCACGCCTGAGCGTGCAGCAGACCGGTTCGTTCGATCGTGGAAGTGCCTACGAGGTGCGCGTCTCGTACCGCGTCCAGCTATCGGACTTGCCGGCGTTCGGGATCCTCCCCGGCTCGTTCGCCGTCACCGCTCGCCACACCGAGCTGACCGAGAGGTACAAGTCACGATGATCCGCCGGCGTGTTCGTGACGAGCGGGGTGTGGTCGCACCCCTGGTGGCCGTCGTCCTGCTCGGCTTGCTCGCGATCACCGCGCTCGTGATCGACGGGGGCGTGCTCTTCGCGGCCCGCCGAGATCTGCAGGGTCTCGCCGATAGCGCCGCGCGAGCCGGCGCGATGTCCCTCGACGTCGCCACGCTCCGGGACGGCGGCACCGTGCGCCTCGACGCTGATAATGCACGTCAGGCCGCGCGCGACTACCTGCGAACCGCCGGCTTCGACGGTCGGGCGACCGTCTCCGCCGATACTCTCCGGGTCACCGTTGACCTGATCCAAGACAGGCCGACGGTGATGATGGGACTGCTCGGCATCCGCACCGTGCGGACCGGGGCCCACGCCGCCGCGCGACCGCGCGCGGGGATCGAAGGACCGGAGGGATGAGATGGCTGACCGAACGCGCACCCTCGTCGTCGGGGGAACACTTCTGGGCCTCATCATCGTGGGGCTCGTCGTCGGCTTCATCCTCATCGGCGGAGACGAAACACCGCCCGGCGGGAAATCGTCGCCTTCACCGACGCCGACCGACGTTCGCACACAGGCGGAGCAGGCCTACCTCCAGTACTGGGACGTCTACGCAGAATCGATGCTCAAACTCGACGCGTCACGGCTACCCGACGTCCTGGCCGAGGACGCGCTGCAGAACCATCGTCAGCAAGTGGAAGCGCAACGCACGAAGAACCAGCCGGTGCGCATCCGCGTGGAGCACGACTATCGGATCACGGTCGTCAACGAAAACGCCGTCTCCATCGAGGACAACTACCGCAACCACTCCGTACGCCTCGACCCCAAGACGATGCAGCCGGTCGAGAAGGACCCCAACGAGCGCGTTCGCACCACATACACGCTCAAGGAGGTGAATGGGATATGGAAGGTCACCCTAATCGTCGGCTTCAGGTAGTCGCCCTCTTCGTCGCGATGGCGTTGCCGATGCTCGCCCCGCTCGTCGCGCGCGCGGAAGAGGATCCCATCAAACCTCCGATCGACATCTGGGTCGACACCGACGACGACGGTGTGAACGTCGACGCGGGAACCGGGGGAACACAGCCCGGCGGCGGAGGCGGTGGCAACGGCGGAGGTGGCTCTGCATCAGGACCTCAATGCCACCTTGAAGAGCTCAAGCCCGATCAGTGGGACCAGAGCATCGAGCTTGAGTACTGGGGTCGCCGCATGCGCTACGCGCCGTACAACTTGATCTGCGACGGCGAATGGAAGGGGGTCGTCTGGATCGAGATCGTGATCGACGACGGTGGCAATCCGGTTCCGCCACCAGCCGATCCGCTCGATGTTGCGCAACGGCTTCGAGACCAGTTGCCGGTGCCGCGCGCGTCGGTGGAGATCAACCCTGATCGAGGCATCGTCGGTGTCGACTCATGGTTCTGGCTCGACGGGTACAACGGGGCGACTCTCAGGCGCAGCACCGACGCGTTCGGATGGCTCGTCGAGGTTGAGGCACGAGTCACGCACTACCAGTGGTCCTTCGGAGACGGGACCGTCGTGTCGAGCGACTCGCCGGGACGCGCTTATCCGGATCGATCGACCGTGCGGCACGTCTATGAACGGTCCTCTGCCGGACTTCCGCAGGGATATCCGGTCGACGTCTCCTTCGTCTTCGAAGTTCGTTACCGCGTCGACGGCGGCGCGTGGATCGTGCTGCCGGGAATCACTCGCACCGCGCGGGGCGAGTACCCGGTTCGGGAGTCGCAAGCGGTGATCCAGCGATGAAGCGATCCCTTGCCGGGTTCGCGCTGTTCATGTTCGTTGCCGGCGTACCGTCAGCGCTCACGTCAACGGCAGGCACCCCGCATCTTCCGACAGCGGGCTCGTTCGGGAACCTCGATAGCACCTACATGCCGCTGGAGCCGATCCTGAACGTCCTCGCCCTCCTAGCGTGGACGCTGTGGATCTACGTCGCGCTTGCCGTCGTTCTTCGAACCGTTGCCGTCATCCTCGCGAGGCGCACGGGATCGGAAGGATGGCTGCGAGTAACCGACCGCATCGCGCCCGCGCTGCTGCGCCGGTGCGTTGATCTTGCTGTCGGCGGCGCCTTCGTGGCCGCGTCGCTGTCGGTCGTCCGCGTCTCGGTCGCGCATCCGATGCCTTCCGCGGCGGCTACTGTCATGGTTACCGATGGGAACGATCGCGCGGTTGTCGAGCAGAAACCTCAGCCGAAGTCGCGATACACAGTGCGAGCAGGAGACTCGTTGTGGCGCATCGCTGAGCGCCATCTCGGCTCGGGTTTCCGCTGGAACGAGATCTACCGACTCAACAAGGGGCAGCGCTTCCACGACGGTCGGACGCTTAGCGATCCACGACTCATCCACCCCGGATGGGTACTCGAGTTGCCCGCAAAGATGGTCGGCACGCCAACCCCCGACCACAAGCGCGACGAGCCAAAGGCGACTCCGGCCCCGACCGCGACACACGTGGCATCCGAGAACGCTTCCCCTCCCGCCTCGGTTCGTACTCCGGTGGCCAGAGATTCCAACATTGCGAGCACATCGACGGAGCATCCGACGGCAACGCCCGACGACGACGTCGTCGACGTGCCCTCTCCTGGTCCGGTCGTGCATCTCCCGTCGGGAGCTGTGGTTGCTGCGTCCTTCGCGTGCGGCCTCTTGAGCGCGGAACTGCTCGCACGTCTGCGGCGCCGACGCACCCGACGGCCGCTGTCCGATGAAGATGAGATTGAGATGCCGGAACGGCTCGTTCGCGATCTCCGAGCAGGCGGAGCAACGCCCACGACGACGCCGATCGACGTTGCCTTGGACGAGGTTGCGGCCACGTGGCGAGCGCACACCGGCGAGTGGCCGCACTTCCTTGCGGCTACCGAGGGTCGACAACGGATCGAGATCCTCTTCGGTCCGAGCAAGGCTGCTCTTCCTCGACCGTCAGGCGGCCGCATGTCTCCCCAGCTCCGGTTCGAAAGAGCGGACGGCGTCATCAAGGCCGAGCTGAAGAGCCCGTTTCCGGTCCGACTCCGTCGGATCTCAACACCGATGCAGCGCGGACTTCTTGTCCCTCTTGGCCATGCCGGAGACGCGACTGCCGTGCACGTTGCGCCGGTCGGGATCGGCGTCATCTCGATTACCGGCGCGGAGTCCGAGAGGCTCGTCCGTCAGATGTTGCTCACGCATGCGACCGAGTCCGAGCCCGGTGACTTGCAGGTCGTTCTCCTTGGGGCCACCGAACTCGGCCGCACCGTGGCAGTTCCACACGTGTCGGACAACGTCGAGTGGGATGAAGCTTCCGCGATCCTCCAGAGCATCCAGGCCGAGTTCGTCAGACGCGCGCATCTCTTCCAACAGGAAGGCGTCGAGGACATCTGGGAGCATCTCGCCACGCACTCCGACGAGCAACTCCCGGCGCTCGTGCTCGTCGTCTCCGATCCGCCACCGGCGATGCGAGGCTTGATCGAGGCCATCTGTTCCCAAGCGCAGCGATTCGGCGGCGCGATCATCGCTCTTGGCTGGCGACCGGCGGGTTCTCTGAACATCACCGCGGAAAGTGATGCCCTCGACGTTGAGACGGATCTTGACGTTCCCGCAAAGCTCGCGCCGTTCATCCTCGACGAGAGCGCGATGCAGGAGGCGCTGCGCCTCGTTTCGCGCGCGGCAGAAGATGAGAGGGAGGAGGTTCCCCCGGAGCTCGATGATCCTGGCGACCACCGTTCGATCGTGCTGCCTCGAAACAGCGTTCAGCCACATGAGCTTCCCTCTCGTGCGGAGTGCCTGGCACCGACGCCGCCACCCGACGTCCCTGCCGTCCGCTGCTTCGGTTCATTCCAGGTCAGTCGTGACGGACGGGTTCGGCAGAAGGGCTGGCTGAAGAAATCTCGCGAGCTGCTCGCGTATCTCGTTGCCCATCCGGACGGCGCTCCGAAAGAGCGCATCTGCGATGAGTTGTGGCCCGGGGACGATCCGCCGCAGTACTTCCTCGACAAGGCGCTGTCGACCGTCAGGGTGCAAGTGCGCGTCGCGAACGATCCTCGGATGTACCTCGTCAAGGTCGAGGAAGCATGGCGACTCGAAGAGGGCTCCTGGTGGGTCGATGCGTTCGAGTTCGCACGTCTCGCGAAGGAAGCCGAGCGCGGCGACGTCGCCAGATCGGTCAAGAAGCTGCGGCAGGCTGTCGCGCTTTACCGGGGCAACTTCTGCGATGAGTTGTCGTATCCGTGGGCTGAACCCATTCGCGAGCGCTACCGAAGCATGTTCACGCGCGCGGCGGCGCGCCTCGCCGAGATCCTCACCGAGGTCGGCGAGAACGAAGAGGCACTCGAAGTCCTCGAGCGAGCGATCGAGGTCGACGTCTTGTGCGAAGACCTATGGCGTCGCGCGATGCTGGTGGAGTCCGCTCTCGGTCGTCGCGCCGCGGCCACCGAGCGCTACAACAAACTTCGCCAACTGCTTGCGACCGAGTTGGATGTAGAGGCGGATCCAGAAACCCAACGCATAGCACGATCCCTCGCCGCTGCAGATCCAACGAGAGTCGCGACAGGGGATGCGACAAGGTCACTGTCGGTGGGATGAATCCAAGTTGTCGATGAGACCGAACCGACATGCGAGCTAACGCTCGGCCACTTCGCTTGTCTGAAGGTCTCTCAGTGAACCGCCGCGCCGGTCGAGCTCCACAGTGTCTGGTCGGGCGTAGAGACGACGTTCGGTTATCCCGGCCAGCCGCCGGTTCCACTCGCGGACCGTTGCTTCCCCAACCCGGCGCTTGACCTCGCCCCTGGCGCTCGGTGTGAGCAGAACGATCGAATGGGTTGGATCCAGCGGCATCGTCACTTCGAATCGCTTGACCTTCACTTGCCGGGAGGCGTGATCGAAGTCGTACTCTCCGTCGAAGTAGACGGGCGTGTCTGATGTCCAGAAGAACCCGCTCTCCGCTTCCACGAGCTGCATCGTCATTCGAGCCAACAGATCGACGAGACGCGCGCCTCGTTCGAACATCTTGTTGACCAGGAACCCAGTAGGGAAATCGACCGGTACGACACCGTCTGCAAGGGAACTCTGCAGCGCTCGGATCTGCGACTTGCCGAGCCTCTGGCTGGTGACCGACTCGACTGCGTCTCGTAGAGCGCGTGGATCCGAGGCGACGGGAGCCAACTTCTTGATGATGGCTTCTTCTTCGGCTGAGCGGATCTGTTCTCGCCAGTCACCTCCCCGAACCATCTGGAGGGCGAGGAAGTTGACGAGTCCGGTGCGCACGTCCAGATCGGGAGGCCACATGCCCTCATCGATCCGCGCAAAGGCCGGCGAGACCTTTGCCTCGATGCCTCCCAGAGCCTTCTCAGCAAGGTCGGAGCGCTTCCCGTCCAGCTCGATCGTGTAGAAGTCTTGCTCGGCGGCTGCGTTCCTCACGGTGGTCAGATACCAGCGGCCCTCTTCCATGTCCACGGCCATGAGGCGTCCGTCCGCGTCGGCGAACCTCCGCAGGTAGAACTGCGGAACCTTGTGGTGCCTTCGGGCCGGCTTCGTTAGCAGTCCTGGTAGGTGGTGTCTTGGCCCTTGCCGCAATTGCCACAGGGCGGCAGCCTGTCGTCTGCATTGTCGAGGTAGACCGACCATCCGCAGTCCGTACAGCAATATCGCCCGACGCCAGGCTTCTCGCCGATGTCGTGAGTGGCCATGATTCCTCCCATCGCTCGGTACCTTGCCAGAGCCTAACCCCCGTGTGTGACAACATCTGCGCTTGAGGGCTCGGTAAGCGCAAGGGTCCGTTCAGACGCCGCGCTTGCGGAGCGCAGGTCGATCACTCAGTGGACTCTCGGGGAATACTCCATATCCGTGCCCTCTGCGGGACGCCAGGAGCAACGAGCGAGAATCAAGGTTCAGTCTTCGCCGAAGACGAAGGACAGCGAGCTGAAGCTTGCCGGGTTCTGCCCACGGCTCGCCCCACACCTCCTCCAACAAGACCGATGCCGGAACGAAACTTCCCGCGCGCGCAGCGAGGTGCGCAGCGAGGTTCAGCAGGAGAGGCGATACGGGGATGTCCCGGCCCTCGTACACCAACCGGCCTCCTGAAAGATCGACGACGAGCGGTCCGGCAGTGATGCGTCCGATCCGTTTCACGTCGCGCGCGCGGACGAGCGAAGCGATGTGGCACGCGATCTCGCGCGCACCGTCGGAGCGATGATGCGCCTCGATGCAGCCAGCGGCCAACGCCATCTGCCGCGATCTCGCGTCGTCGCTGAGGACGACGACCTCGCGGCCTTGTCGGCGAAGCTCGGGGACGAGAATGTTCGCGCCGTCTGCTTGGAGGTCGACCAGAACGAGCGCTGGCGGCACTTCGCGTAACCAGTAGAGAGCCTGACGTGGACGCGCGACCATGAGCGCTGGGAGGCCGAGGTCTTGAAGCGCCCCGACGTACTCACCGGCGATCGGGGGGTTTGGAGACACGACGAGGACGGTGCGGGAATCGGCGAGCGAACTCAGACCCTCACTGTCGCGAGGCTCAGCTGCGGGATACGGATCTGGGGCCATCCGTTTGGGCAACCTTTGAGAGCGTTCGTCCGATTATGGACCTCTCGACCACTGTTTGTGAAGTCCGGGTCGGCCAGGGTGGCGACTTCAGGAAAACTGCAGACCGGGGGGGCCTGCCCGTTTGCTCTACCGTTCGTCTACCGGTGCCGTCGACTGCCGCGCGGTAGACGAACGCCCGAGAAACGCCAGACCCACCGATCACGCTCCGTGCCATGGAGATGTTCGGTGTCATCGAGCGGGCCTTCGAGATGGAGCGTGCTTCTGGGCGACTGACGAAAGCCGTCGAGGGGTGGAGCCGCAACGGCGCACTCGGAGACGCGCGGACGCTCGAGGATCTCATCCAGCGATGTCGCGGTCCGGTTGCGGGCTCGCGCGACCAGAAGGACTCGATCCACGTGACGCTCTGCCGCAAGGCGTGTCACGAGCCGCGCGACGAGATGGCCGGCGTGGTGCTGTGTTGGTTGTTCTTGCCCGGGCTCTCGGCGCTGCTCCGCGCCTTCTCCGCGAGATCGAACGTTGACCAGGAGGACTTGTTCGCCGAACTCCTGACCGGCTTCTGGGAAGCAGCCGCGCGCGTGAAACCACACTCGAGATATGTCGCGCGGTACCTGTTGCTTGGCGCTCGGCGACGTGCGAGGCGAGCGTTGCGTCAGGCCGAACGCGCCGCATCCGCGGAAGTGAGTCATGCGGTCGATGCGAGCGCAACGACTTCGATCGAGGAGCTGTCCGATGTCAGCTTCGCGCGCGCGCTCGGCGAGGGGCTCATCGACCGGCGCCAGGTCGAGCTGCTCCTCGCGACGAGGTCGACGATCGGTGAAGTGGCCGCTCGCTACGAGCTGAGCCTTGCGGCCGCGCAGCAGGCCCGCCATCGCGCGCGGCAGCGCCTTGCCCATTGGCTGAAGGATCTCTGAAGCGCGTCTTGCATCGCATGGCGCTAAGTCGTCAACCAGTTCTGAAGTTTCTCTACCGTCGAAAACGAGCGTTTCGCTGTCAAGGTCCGGCATCGCGCCGGACCTTTTGTATGGGTGCCGGTCGTGCGGGCGGGACGCTCTCAGACGGCATGCAGAAGCAACGGCCGAAAGGAGGTTGTGCCGCAGCGCTCCCGTCCCGCCGACCGGCCCATCAGAGAGGAGAGAGATGAAGGCAACGATGATCAAGATGTTCGTGGTGCTCGCGGCCGATCCCGGTATGGATCGGATCGTACGCATCCTCGACGGCGTTCGGAACGCACTCGTCGCGGTGCTCGCGGCGCTGGCGATCGCGATGCTGACCTACGCGGGTGTTCGCTACGTGATCGCCGGCGGGGACCCGTCCGGGGTGGAGAAGGCAAAGGGCGCCGCGAAGTCTGCAGTCATCGGCCTGGCGTTGGCACTGCTGGCGCCGGTCGTGGTTGCCATCGCCAAAGGGATCATCGGAGCGTAGGCATGCGCGCGCTCCTGGTCTTCACTCTGGTGACCGCTCTCGTCGCGGCTCCGATCACGTCGGCGGCCCAGACTCCGGCGCCAGCGAGTTCTCCCACGCCGACCGTGTCGCCCAATCCGTCGCCCAGTCCCGATCTCCAGCCACCCTCGAAACCGCCGTTCTGGGACATCATCGGGCGCGTCCGCTACGCGATCAGCCAATGGTTCGCCGATCTGGTCACGGCGGCGCTTCGGCCGGTATTCGATCTGCTCGGCCGCACGGTGTTCGCGACTCCGATGCTGCCGGACAACGCGCGCGTGGGCGAGCTGTGGCGCTTCTCCCTGGGGATCGCCGACGCGATGCTGTTGCTCTTCGTGCTTGCGGGCGCAGCGATCGTGATGAGCGGAGGCGGAGGGTTCAGCTCGCAGTTGACGGCGAAGGAACTGCTCCCACGGCTGCTTCTCGCTGCGGGAGCAGCCAACGTGAGCCTGTTGCTGCTCGGACAGATGATTAACCTATCCAACGCGTTGTCGCGCGCGATGCTCGGCGCGGCATTCGATCCCGCCGACGCGTCGGATCGGATGAGCACCATGCTGGCCTCCGCGGCGCTGGGCAATCCGTTCCTGGCGCTGTTCGCACTCGCCGTCGTTGTGCTCGCCATCCTCGTGGTGATCTCCTACGTCATCCGGATCGCGGCGCTCGTGATCCTTGCGACCGGCGCGCCGCTGATGCTTGTGGGACACGCGCTGCCTCAGAGCGAAGGTCTCGCGCGGAGCTGGTGGCGAGCGACCCTTGCCCTGCTTGCCGCTCCCGTTCTCCAGTCGCTCCTTCTCGCGTCCGCGTTCAGAGTCTTCTTGAGCGGCGACGGCGTGTTGGGATTGCCGATCGGCAGCGGTCTGATCGATCTGCTCGTCGTCGGATGCTTGCTCTACCTGCTCTACAAGATCCCCTTCTGGGCCTTGAACCTCGCGTTGGCCGGAAGCGGGTCGCGCGCGTGGTCTCAGGCCAAGCGAACAGGCAAGGCTGCGGTGTCGGCGGCGGCGAAGGCGGCGGCGTGAAGGTCAGGGTTCCAGCCGACGTCGACATGGCCGACCGCGTGCTCGCGGGCTTGACCGCGCGGCAGGTTGCGATCCTGGGCGCGCACGCGCTGGTCCTCTGGGGACTGTGGGTCGTGGCGGGCAGATTCATCCCCGCGTTCGTCTTCGGTGTGATCGCCGTGCCGATCACAACGATTGGATTCGTCTGGGCCACGGTCAAGGTCGAAGGAACGAGTCTTGAGGGGCTTGCGGCCGCCGCACTCAAGCATCTCAGGACACCGCGGCGGCGGGCTCTGGCGCCCGAGGGGATCGCCGGCCTGCCGTCCTGGGCACCAGGGGTGGCGGTGCCATTGGTTCCCTTGGAACTACCGATGGATTGCCCCGATGAGACCGGCGCGATCGCTCTGGGCTCGGAAGGACATGTGGTTGTCTGCCGCGCGTCGTCGATCAACTTTGCCTTGCGATCCGAGACCGAGCAGCGTGCGCTCGTTGAGGCGTTCGGACGACTCCTCAACGCGTTGGATGCACCGATCCAGATCCTCATCCGCTCCGACAGAGCGAATCTCGGTGCCGTCGTAGCAGACATCGAGGATCGCGCGGTGGGACTTCCTCACGCCGCGCTCGAGCAGGCAGCACGAGCGCACGTGGAGTTCCTCCGATCCCTTGGTGCGCGGCGGGACGTTCTGGCACGTCAGGTCCTGATCTGTTTCCGTGAACCCTCGCCGGAGGCCGGAGCGACCGCGGCTCCTCGTCTCGAACATCGCATCGAGGAGGCCGCGACGCTTCTTCGCGGATTTGGCATCCGCCTGAGCAGACTCGAAGAGACCGAAGCGACGTACATGTTGGCGCGCGCGTGCGATCCCGAATCGCCGCAAGGGGCCTCGGCGGCCGCGCGTTTCAGCGGTGTCGTGGAGGCGGCTCGATGAGGGTCTTCAAGCGACCTCGCAGCGCGCCAAGAACGACCCCGCCGCGAGGGTTGCTCGGACCCGATGCCGTCGAGGTTCTGCCGCGGCGCCTGCACGCTGGGGGCACGTGGTGCGAGACGTTCGCGGTGACCGGCTATCCGCGTGAGGTCGGGCCCGGCTGGCTCGCGCCGCTCGCGTCCTATCCCGGGGCGATCGACGTATCGGTGCACGTCGGTCCGATGCCGAACGACGAAGCGGCGCGACATCTCCGGCGCCAGCTCGCTCGGCTCGAGTCGACCCGCCGGATCGAAGCCAAACGTGATCGCCTCGCAGATCCAGAGCTGGAGGCCGCAGCCGAAGACGCGGCTGAGATCGGCGCGGCGATCGCGCGCGGCGAGGGACGCCTGTTCCGCGTCGGGTTGTACGTAACCGTACGC
>JBBDRM010000077.1 GCA_040905475.1 Actinomycetota bacterium | reverse complement strand
AGACGAAGACATTGTTCGCCTGGCCGATTCGATGGAGTTCGCCCTCATGTTCGACCGGAGCGAATGGGCTGCCGGTGGCCACGAGAGCCTTCCCCGCCGACCACCGAATGATGTCGGTTGGGGTGGCTTCGGTGTTCTTGGTGGGATTCGAGAGGGGCATCACGATCGGACGGTCGTGATGGGCGGCCATCGAGCGGATCATCGACTCGGTGAAGCTGCCCGCCTTGCCAGTGACCCCGATCAGGATCGACGGGGACATCCTTTCGATCACCGTGGCAAGGTCGATCGAGCCATCGCCCCACGACGCAACCAGATTCGGATCGGCAGCGAACTCTTGCTTGCGGTCCTCCATCCCTTCGCGGCCCTCGACCACCAGTCCGCGACTGTCGGTGAGAAGGATGCGCTCCCTTACGGTCGTCGCGTCGAGCCCCTCCTGCTGCATTGCGGCCTTGATCTGGCGGGCGATCCCGATCCCCGCAGAGCCTGCGCCCGCGATGACGACGCGCTGATCCGAGATCCGCTCACCGAGCATCCGCATGGCGGCGAACAGGCCACCGATGACCATGGCCGCCGTGCCCTGGATGTCGTCGTTGAACGACGGAAGCACCCCGCGGTACTTGTCGAGATGCCTGAACGAAGTTCGGTTCCCGAAGTCCTCCCACTGCAGGATCGCCCCGGGGTGGACCTTGCGAACGGCCTCCACGACCTCATCGACGAGCGTCCAGTACTCGTCGCCCCGAAGGCGCTCGCTGCGGTAGCCGAGGTAGAGGGGGTCGACGAGCAATTCCCGGTTGTCTGTCCCGACGTCGAGAGAGATCGGGAGGCAGAGCGACGGATGAATTCCGGCCGCGGCGGTGTAGAGGGCGAGCTTGCCGATGGGGATCCCCATGCCGCCGGCTCCCTGATCGCCGATGCCGAGTATGCGCTCGTTGTCGGTGATCACGATCACCGCCGCTTCGGTCATCGCAGCATTGCGGAGCAGTTGCTCTACTGAGCCCCGATCCGCCGGCGTGA
>JBBDRM010000076.1 GCA_040905475.1 Actinomycetota bacterium | reverse complement strand
GAGGTCGCCGTGGCCGAAGCGACCGGCGACATCGACGGGATCACGGAGATGAAGGAGATGCTCGCCGCGGTGAGTCAGATGCACGAGACCAACCCCATGCTCGGACTGCGCGGGGTCCGGCTCGGGATCCTCAAGCCGGGGTTGTACGCGATGCAGGTGCGGGCGATCGTCGAGGCCGCGTGCCGCGTCAAGGCGGAGGGCCGTAAGCCGGTCGTCGAGATCATGATCCCGCTCGTCGCGACCCGGGAGGAGCTGGCGCAGATGCGGGAGGAGCTCGAGCCGGTCGCGCAGCAGGCGATGGAGGCGGCCGGGCAGAAGATCGATCTGCTCTTCGGGACGATGATCGAGGTGCCGCGCGCCGCCGTCACGGCCGACGAGGTCGCCGAGGTCGCCGACTTCTTCTCGTTCGGCACGAACGACCTGACCCAGATGGCGTTCGGCTTCTCGCGCGACGACATCGGCAAGTTCCTCGCTCAGTACGAGGAGCGCAAGCTCGTACCGGCCAACCCATTCGTCACCATCGATGCGGGGGTCGGCAAGCTCATGCAGATGGCCGTCGAGGCAGGCCGCAAGTCCAACCCCCACATCCACTTCGGCATCTGCGGCGAGCACGGCGGCGAGGATGCCTCGGTGAAGTTCTGTCACCAGATCGGGCTGGATTACGTGTCCTGCTCGCCGTTCCGGATCCCGACCGCCCGGCTCGCCGCCGGGCAGGCCGCCCTCGGCACGGCTGAATCCGCCTCGAAGTAGGACCCCGAAGACCTAGAGATAGGCCGGATGCACTAGACGATGCCGCGCGCGCGGCTCGTTTATCGGCGCGGGCATCAAGGCGAATCGGACGTCCGCCGATGTTCAACCGTACCCCCAGACGCCGTCGCCGCAGGAAAGGGACCCATGAGACGCTCGAGCGAGAGGTTCCAGTCCCTGCGGGCGCTCAATCGCTCACGCGACTTCCGCACCCTATGCGCCAGCCAGGCGCTCGCCGGTCTCGGCGAGTGGCTCGCGACGCTGGCGCTGATCGCCCTGGTTTGGGACCGGACCCACTCGGCCATCGCGTCGGGCGTCGTGCTCGCCTTCCGGATCCTTCCGGCCGCCTTGCTCGGCTCCTGGCTCGGCTCGCTGGTGGACCGGCTCGACCGCAAGCGGGTCCTGGTGGCGTGCAACGCCGGCCGGGCCGTCGTCTATGGGGCGCTGCCGCTCTTCGGCGGGCTGGCGCCGGTGTTCGCGCTGGCGCTCCTGGCCGAGGTCGCGACGATCGCCTACATGTCGGCGCGAGACGCGACGCTGCCACGCTTGATCGCCAAGGAGCATCTCCCGATGGCGAACGCGATCTCGATGGCGTCCGCCTACGGCGCGATGCCCCTCGGTTCCGGACTCTTCGCGCTCGTAACGTGGCTGCGTCCGGGCATCGCGTTCCCGATGTTCCTCGCGTCGGTCATCGTCGGCTTCGCCACGATCCTCATCGGCCGGTTGAACGCCGGTGTCGAGACCTCGCACGAAGTGGGCTCAACCGGCGCGAAGGCCGAGAAGTCCTCGTTCCTCGACGGCGTTCGCGCGATCCGCGCGCTGCTCGCCGCCGATCCGGTGCTGAAGCGTGTCGCGATCGGAGCGGCGGTCGCCGCTACCGGCGGCGGCGCGGTCCTTACGCTCGGGCTGGCCTACGTGCGCGGGACGCTTCGAGCCGGGCCCGGCGCCTACGGCGGCCTGCTGACGGCGTTCTGTGCCGGCGTGCTGGTCGGCGTCGTGGGATTGCAGCGCAACCGGGCGCACCTGACCAAGCTTTTCCACCTCGGCGTCGCGGCCATGGGCGGCATCCTGCTCATCATGGCGCTCTTCCCCTCGACGCCGGTCGGCTTCGGAATGGGGTTCGTCTTCGGCGGCGCGTTCGTCGCGACGTTCCTCGGCGGGATCACCATCCTGCAAGAGCGCGTCCACGACTCGCTGCGCGGACGCGCGTTCGCGCTGGCGCACTCAGGCTTGCGCGTGAGCGCCGTGAGCCTCGGCATCCTTGCCGCGTGGGGCGCGAAGCTCCTCGGCTCGCAACAGCGCGTCTTCGGCACCTTCCGCCTGGACGGCACCCAGATAATGTTCATGGCGGCCGGGCTCTTCCTGCTCGTCGGCGCCGCCTTCCTGCTGCGCCCGGTGACCGCCCGTCCGGTCGCCGTGTAACCGCGCTCGTCCCCTCGAAACCGTCCCCAGACGCGGGACGGGGATGAACCCCTTCAGGTCCATCCCCGTCGTCGGGCGTCTGACCCAGGGATTCGCCGCCTTCCCCGTTTCTCCTGCACCCACCTCGCGAAGTTAGGAACTTCACAGCTTTGACCGCCCCCGGAGGCGGCCGTAGCATCCTCGGTCGCCTCCCCTCGCGACCGTGGTGTCGCACGCTGCGGATACGCTGCATCCAGGCGGGAGAATCGTTCCCGTGGAAGGTTCGGACGTGGTCACGATCAGCGAGGAGACCGAGGGCATCGAGCGGCAGATCCTGCAGCCCGGTGCAACCCTCGCCGCCGAGACCAAGGGCCGCGAGCGCCCCGAGGAGCGAGACCCGCTCCGGACCGATTTCCAGCGCGACCGCGACCGGATCGTGCACTGCAAAGCCTTCCGGCGCCTCAAGCACAAGACCCAGGTCTTCCTCGCGCCGATCGGCGACCACTATCGCGTCCGGCTCACCCACACGCTGGAGGTCTCTCAGGTGGCCCGCACCATCGCCCGGGCGCTTCGGCTCAACGAGGACCTGACCGAGGCGATCGCCCTCGGCCACGACCTCGGCCACACGCCGTTCGGCCACATCGGCGAGGGCGTTCTCTCTAAGTCGCTCGGCCGCCGCTTCAAGCACGCCGAGCAGTCGCTGCGGGTCGTCGAGGTGCTCGAGTACGGGGGCCGCGGCTTGAACCTGACCTGGGAGGTCCGCGACGGGATCGTGAACCACACCTGGGCTCAGCCGACGCCGGCGACGCTCGAGGCGATGTGCGTGCGGTTCGCCGACCGTATCGCCTACGTGAACCACGACCTCGACGACGCAGTCCGAGCCGGGATCATCGGGCCCGCCGACATCCCGGCCGACGTCGAGCGCGTCCTCGGCCGGAGCCACTCGCAGCGGATCGCGACGCTCGTCGGCGGCGTGGTGGATCAGAGCCGCGGGACCTCCCAGGTGAAGATGACTCCCGAGATCCTCGACGCGATGGACGCGTTGCGCAGCTTCTTGTTCGAGCGCGTGTACCTGACGCCGAAGCTCGGGACGCATCGCGAGCGAGCCGAGCGAGTGATCGGCGAGCTGTTCGCCTACTATCGCGAGCATCCGGATGACCTCCCCGAGGAGTACCGCGCGATCGAGGGAGACGTGCCCGCCCGCGTGGCCGACTTCGTGGCAGGCATGACCGACGGCTACGCGATCCGCACGCATGCGGTGCTCACCGGGGAACCGGGCGCCGAGGCGGCGTGGCACGACCGCGAGGACGAGGACTGATGGCCGGACGCATCCGCGATCAAGACATCGAAGAGGTTCGACGCAAGGCGGGCCTCATCGAGATCGCGTCCGAGTACATGCAGGTCCGCAAGGCCGGCTCGGCTCGGTTCAAGGCGCTGTGCCCGTTCCATCAGGAGAAGACCCCGTCGTTCTCGCTCGAAGCAGCTCGCGGCCTTTACTACTGCTTCGGATGCAATAAAGGCGGCGACGTCATAAATCTCGTCATGGAGCTCGAGAGCCTCACGTTCGTCGAAGCGGTCGAGCGCCTCGCCGAGAAGGTCGGGGTCCGCCTCTCCTACGAGCAGCAGTCGGCGGCGGACCGGCAGGCGGCGGGGCGCAAGCAGCGTCTCATCGCCGCCCACCGCGAGGCGGTCGCGTTCTACCACGCCCTTCTCATGGATCCGCCCGAGGCCAAGGCCGCGCGCGAGTACCTCAAGGGCCGCGGTCTGTCGAAGGAGACGGTTGCCGCGTTCTCGCTCGGCTGGGCGCCGGCGCGCTGGGACGACCTCTGCCGACACCTCGCGAAGAAGCGCTTCACCGAGCCCGAGCTGATCGAGGCAGGGCTGGCCCTGCGTTCCGAGCGCGGCAGCCTGATCGACCGTTTTCGCGGCCGCGTGATGTTCCCGACCTTCGACGTCGCCGGCGAGCCGGTGGCTTTCGGCGGGCGGGTGCTCGACGACTCGACCCCTAAGTACCTCAACACGGCGGACACGCCTATCTTCCACAAAGGACGCGTGCTCTACGGGCTCAACTGGGCCAAGAAGGCGGTGGCCACGGCCGGCCGGATCGTCGTCGTCGAAGGGTACACGGACGTGATCGCGCTCCATCAGGCGGAGATAACGGAGGTCGTCGCCTCGAACGGCACGGCGCTGACCGCCGATCACTTCTCCCTGATCGGCCGGTTCGCGCCCAGGGCCGTGCTGGCCTTCGACTCCGACCGAGCGGGCAACGCGGCCGCCGAGCGCGCGTTCGACGCCGCGCTGGCGTCCGGCTTGGACGTGCGCGTGCTGATCCTTCCCGCCGGGAAGGATCCCGCCGACCTCGTCACCGCGCAGGGAGGCGACGCCTTCCGAGAGATAACCAAGACCGCGGTGCCGATCGTCGAGTACCGACTTCTGCGCGAGATCGAGCGATTCGACCTTTCCGACTCGGAAGGACGCACCCGGGCGGTTCGCGCAGGGATCCCGATCCTGGTTCGCATCCGCGACGAGGTGATGCGGCGCGACTACACGAGCCGCCTCGCGGAATGGACGAGGCTCGACGCCTCGGTCGTGTTCCTCGAAGTGGGTCGCGCGACCGGGGACCCGACCGCGCGCGCCGCGCCGAACATCCGAAGGACGAGCGCGCAAGTGCGTTTGGAGCGCGACCTTTTGAAACTCGCGCTACAGTACCCGGCGTCGATCGAAGCGCATCTGGATGGTGTGGATCCCGACATGCTTTCGGTGCCGACCCATCGAGCGATCTGGCGAGAAGTGGCCGCCGGAGGCGATGCGTCCACGATCGTCGAGCGGCTTGATGAGGAGGGACGCGGGCTGGTGGCGAAGCTCGTGAACGATCCGATCGATTACGACCTCGACGGCGACGGTCGTCCACCGCAGGCGCACGTCGACGAAGTCGTCAACCGCCTGAAGGATTTCGCTTTGCGCCGTCTCATCGTGGAGAAGAAGGATCAGCTTCAGAAGCTGAACCCCATCGAGAACGAAGAGGAGTATCGCAAGCGTTACGCGGAACTCATCGCCCTCGAGGGAGAGAGCAAGCGCGTGAGCGGCGTACTGGGCGAGGAGCCGTGGTGATGCGGGTTCCGGTCGACAGGCAGCCGGACGGGGTTCGCGAGCTTGTCGAGCGGGCCAAGGCCCGCGGCGGCTTCATCACGGACGACGAGATCGACGACGCCCTGTCGACCCTCGATCTTTCGCCCGAGCAGCTCGAGGCCATGCAGCAAGCGCTGACCGACGAGGGCATCGAGGTCATCGAGATGCCCTCCGCCGCCGACATCGAGGCCGACATCGAGGCGGGGCCGGTCGCCCGCGAAGACAATCTCGTTCAGGCGACGAGCGATCCCGTCCGGATGTACCTCAAGGAGATCGGCAAGGTCCCGCTCCTGACCGCCGAAGAAGAGGTCATCCTCGCCAAGAAGATCGACGCCGGGCTCGAGGCGGCCGCGGAGATGGGGGCGGGGAAAGCTTCGTTCGAGACGCTCACCGCCCTGTGCTTCAAGGCGGCGCTCGAGGAGCCCAGTCCGCGCGACAAGAAGATGGCGCCGGAACGGACGCTCGAGATCCTTCACCGCGTCGAGCGTGAAGGCCAGATCGCCAAGAAGAAGCTCATCGAGGCGAACCTCCGGCTGGTCGTTTCGATCGCGAAGCGGTACGTCGGACGCGGGATGCTCTTCCTCGACCTCATCCAGGAAGGCAACCTCGGGCTGATCCGCGCCGTCGAGAAGTTCGATTACACGAAGGGCTTCAAGTTCTCAACCTACGCGACGTGGTGGATCCGTCAGGCGATCACGCGAGCGATCGCCGACCAAGCCCGGACGATCCGGATCCCGGTGCACATGGTCGAGACGATCAACAAGCTGGTGCGCGTGCAGCGGTCCTTGCTCCAGGACCTTGGTCGTGAGCCGCTGCCGGAAGAGATCGCGCATGAGATGGACATCACGGCCGAAAAGGTGCGCGAGATCCTGAAGGTTTCGCAGGAGCCGGTGTCGCTCGAGACGCCGATCGGCGAGGAAGAGGACTCGCACCT
>JBBDRM010000075.1 GCA_040905475.1 Actinomycetota bacterium | reverse complement strand
CGACCCGCTGCTCGGCCTGAAGGAGAACGTGATCATCGGCAAGCTGATCCCGGCCGGTACCGGGATGGCGCGCTACCGGACGATCAAGGTGTTCCCGACCGAGGTCCCGGAGCGCCTGTACGCGCTGCCACAAGAGGAAGAGGAGTTCGGCCCGACCTTGGACAGCGCTCCGGCCCGCACATTCCAGATGCCGGTTCCGCCGCAGTTCCAGGAGCAGGCGCCGCCTTCCGGCAACGGCGAGGAGCCGCCGGCCTCGGTCGAAGAGCCGCCGGGCGAGCAAGCGGCGGAGTAGCCGAAACGAAAGCACGACGCGGGCCCCGGAGTTCCGGGGCTCGCGGCTTTCAGAATTGGAAATAGATGAACGGGATCGGCGTGCCGCCGCTGTAGATCATGATGGCGAGAACGAACGTTCCGTACATGAGCGCCCGCGCAGGCGCAGGCCAGTGGATCGCGAAGGTCTCGTCGCGCGTGTTCCGCTGCAGGATGTCGATGCCGAACGAGAAGATCGCCGCGACGACCAGCACGGCGACGGCGTTTCCGTCCAGGGACCCCGACCGCCAGGTAAGGATACCCTTCAGGAAGTTCCACGCATCGGTGAAGGACGCGGCACGGAAGAAGATCCCTCCGAGCGTGAAAGCAAGGACCGTGTAGAGCGCGGGAAGGAGGCCTCTCTTCCAGACGAACGGCGGGGGAAGGGGCGCCTCTTTCCGATGCGCCAGCTTCACTGCCGCGGCGTCGACGCTGGATTCGTGGCTGATGTCCACCGGCAGCGTGCCCAGCTCCCCGCCGATCGGCGACGTCGACCGCTTCTCGACGACCGTTCCGGTTCGCCTCTTCCGGTCCGAGAACCAGCGTTCGACGACCAAAAAAACTCCGTTGATGCCTCCCCAGGCAACGAACGTCCATGCGGCTCCGTGCCACAGACCAGCGATCAACATGACGATCATCGTGTTGAAAGCGAACCGGCGCCTGCTGACGCGGTTCCCGCCGAGCGGCAAGTAGAGATAATCGCGAAGCCAGGTCGCGAGCGAGATGTGCCACCGGCGCCAGAGCTCCGTGATGTTGCGGGAGAGGAACGGCTGCTCGAAGTTACGCAGCAGCTCGATGCCGAAGAGGCGGGACGATCCCCGGGCCATGTCGGAATAGCCTGAGAAATCGCCGTACACCTGCAGCACGAAAGCGAAAGCGCCGACCACGAGGAACGCTCCTCCGTTGCCACCAGGGTTGGCGAACGCCGTGTTGACGAACGGTGCGAGCGCGTCGGCGATCGCTACCTTTTTGAACAAGCCGAGGAGGATCAAGAAGATGCCGGAACGGAAGTCTTCCAACCTGGGGCGCCGGCGCGGGTTCGCGAACTGCGGGAGCTGGATCTGCGCGCGGCCGATCGGGCCGGCGACGAGTTGCGGGAAGTAGGCGACGAAGCAGGCGAAATCGAGGAGATCCTTGCTCGCCTCGATCTCGCGCCGGTAGACGTCGAACGTGTACGAGATCCCGTGGAACGTATAGAAGGAGATCCCGACCGGCAGCAGGATGTTGAGGCTCGGGCGGTTGGGCTCGAGGCCGAACGCGTTGAGGAGATCCACGGCCGAGTCGACGAAGAAGTTGAAGTACTTGAAGAATCCGAGGATCCCGAGGTTCACCACCAGACTCACGAAGAAGATCCGCTTGCGGCGACGCTCGTCCTGGGTGGAGTCGAGCAGCCGGCCGATCGTGAAGTCGGTCAGCGTGGACACCCACATGAGGAACAGGAACCGGACGTCCCACACGGCGTAGAAGTAGTACGAGGCCACCAGGAGCATCGCGTTCTGCTTCCGGCGATCCAGCAGCCAGTACACGCCCAGGACGATCGGCAGGAACAAGGCGTACTGGAGCGAGTTGAAGATCATCGCGAACCTCTGCTCCCGGAACCAGCGTGCCCCGGCCGGGACCTCCGGCGGGGCGATGGATTATAGGCGTCCCGCGCGCGCGGATACCTAGAACTGGAAATAGATGAACGGGACCGGCGAGCCTCCGCTGAAGACGATGATCGCGGTGGCGAGGAGCCCATAGAACGCCCCCCGAACGAGCGCCGGTGCGCGCAGGATCGCCGTCTCGGAGCCCCCGTTCCGCTGATACAGATCGATCAGGAAGATCGCGAGCCCGCCCAGTCCAACGAGCAGCATCCCATCGAGCCCTGGCGCCCCTCGCCGGAAGCTGAGGATCCCGGTGATGACGTCAGCGGCCTGGTCGAATGATTCGGCACGGAAGAATATCCACGCGAAACACACGAGATGGAACGTCAGAAGTGCCGGCCAGAAATCTCGGAGAAGATGGAACCGCGGTGGGGGCGCGGTATGCGGTGCCCGAACCTCTTCGTCCGGCTTCGCGTCTGTTGCGTCCGTGTCGCCGGGAGTGTCGTCGAGCGAGCCGCCGATCGGTGTCGTGCGGCGCGCCTTCCGGCTGATCGCTCGGTGGACGCACAAGTACGCGCCGTGGAGCCCGCCCCAGACAACGAACCCCCACGCCGCGCCGTGCCAGAGGCCGCCCAGGAGCATCGTGACCATCAGGTTGCGATAGGTGGCGAAGCGGCCCTTCCGGTTCCCGCCGAGCGGCACGTAGAGGTAGTCGCGCAGCCATGTCGAAAGCGAGATGTGCCATGTCCGCCAGAAGTCGGTGATGTTTCTCGAGAGGTACGGCTGGTCGAAGTTCTTGAGGAGCTCGATGCCGAAAAGCCGCGACGTTCCGCGGGCGATGTCGCTGTATCCGGAGAAATCGCCGTAGATCTGGAGAGCGAACCCGTACACGCCGAGCAAGAGCGTCGCCGCGCTGACGCGGCTCGCGTTTGCGAAAGCGGAGTTGACCGTCGACGCGAGCGCGTCGGCGATGGCGATCTTCTTGAACAAGCCAAGGAGGATCAGGAAGACACCGGACCGGATCTGATCCCAGGAAGGCCTGCGCCGCGGGTGTTCGAACTGGGGGAGCTGCACCTGTGCGCGGCCGATCGGGCCGGCCACCAGCTGCGGGAAGTACGAGACGAAGAGCGCGAAATCAAGGAAACGGTGGACCGGCTCGATCTCGCGGCGGTACACATCGAACGTGTACGAGATCCCGTGGAACGTGTAGAAGGAGATCCCGACCGGAAGCAGGATGCGGAGCGTCGTGGGGTTCGCTTCGAACCCCAGCGCGCGGAGCAGGTCGGCGCCGGAGTCGACGAAGAAGTTGAAGTATTTGAAGAATCCGAGGATGCCGAGGTTCACCGCGAGGCTTACCAGGAAGATGCGCTTGCGCCGCCGTTCGTCTTCCGTCGACGCGAGCAGCCTGCCGACGACGTAGTCGGTTACCGTCGAAGTAGCCATCAGCCCGAGGAATCGGTAATCCCACGCACCGTAGAAGACGTACGAGGCAACGAGGAGGAGAAGGTTCTGCTGGCGGTGCCGGAGGATCCAGTAGAGACCGAGAACGATCGGCAAGAACAGCGCGAATTCGTAGGAGTTGAAGACCATTAGATCGGCGTCGTTTCTGCGTCCAGCTGCCGCGTGAATCGCGCGCGCCCTTTGCTGTTGAGGTGGAATGGATCGGCGAACTCGGTCGTCCCCTCGAACCAGGAGTGGGCGTCGATCACCTGGGTTCGCGACGCGAACGTGGCAAGGATCTGTTCGAACGTGCGGTAGTCGTCCGCGCCGTGCGGATGGGCATCGATCGCGTCCTGCGTCACCGGCATCTCGACGAGGACCACCCGGATCTTGGCCGCCGTAAGCTCATCGACCATATGGCGCAGCGAGGCCAGCGCGTGGTCGCCTGCGGAGAATCGCGCGAGCGTTCGGGGGACGACGTTCTTGTGGAAGTCCTCGGTGAGGTATTGAGGTCGGTTGAAGATGCGCAGCGCGGCCAGCTGCCCGAGCGACCCAACCGAAGCGCGACCGGCTCCGGCCGGCGTGTCGAAGAGCGTCGAAGGGGAGCGGAGCCGTTGACGGTAGCGGACAAGGTATGACTGGTCGCCGGCGCGGAGGATCCATTCCGTTGGGGAAAGGTCCGTGGCGACCGATCGTCCTCCCTGCGATCCGCGAACCGATTGGAACGCCTGCTCCGACGAGGATCCGAGATCGTTGAGCTCGCGGCTCGATAGCCCGACGACGACGACATCCGGGCGGAGTCGTGGGACCACGACACGCAGGGTCCACAGATCGAGCAAGCGGGTTCCGGCGCCGTTGAGTGCGGCGTTGAACGCGGGCCGATCGGCTCCCGACACCTGCGAGTAGAGCTCAGGATCGGCGGCCGCGTTCACCATCGACGAACCGACGAAAACGACCGAGGCGCCCCCTTTCGCCGCGAGGCTGTCCATCGCTTCGACCTTCTTGGTCGCTTCCCAGTCGTTCCAGGTGTTGAGGGGCCCGAGCTTCGGGGCGGCCACGCGGAGAGCGATCTCGGCGAGCACGAGGACCACCAACGCTGCGACGATGGGCATGGGGAGCCGCCCTCGCGCGCGAGGCGTGGTCACCGCGAGCCTCCCTGAAGGCCGGGGATCGGGCATGAGGAGCGTCGTACGCTGGACGAGTTGAAGGCCATGAACTGCTGTCCTTGAACGGCGTTCGGCTCGTTGAGAAGGGCCCCGAAACGAGGCGACGGATTATAGCGCCGGGGCCTCGAGTAGTCCGGGTCCACACGCGGGACGTCACGGCTCGCCGGCATGCGCGTTGACCAGCGGCGTCGCCGCGGGTAGCCTAGTGTGCCGTGCCCGGGCCAGGGCCTCGTCCGGGCGCACCCTTCGGAGGCCACCCGACTTCCTTTTCGACCTTGGGGAGGCGTGTGCCCCGACCGAGACAGGTGAAAGCGTAGATGCCGACGATCCAGCAGCTGGTACGTCACGGCCGCAAGCAGAAGCGGACCAAGGTGCGCACGCCCGCACTTAAGGGATCGCCTCAGCGCCGCGGAGTGTGTACGCGCGTCTACACGACGACGCCGAAGAAGCCGAACTCGGCGCTCCGGAAGGTGGCGCGCGTCCGGCTGACCAGCGGCACCGAGGTCACGGCGTATATCCCCGGTATCGGGCACAACCTGCAGGAGCACTCGATCGTGCTCGTTCGAGGCGGCCGCGTGAAAGACCTCCCGGGCGTTCGTTACAAGATCATCCGGGCGGCCCTCGACACCGCAGGCGTGCGCGACCGCAAGCAAGCCCGTTCAAAGTACGGAGCTAAGCGAGAGAAATAGACAGCCGGCGAGGCCGGGGCGCGTCCCGGGCTCGCTTTTCCGCGCTAGGAGAAGAATTGCCGAGAAAAGGGCCGATCCCGAAGCGCGAGGTCCTCGCGGACCCCGTGTACAGCAGCGTGCTCGTGACTCAGCTCACGAACAAGGTGTTGGAGCGCGGGAAGCGCGGCACGGCGGAAGCGATCGTCTACACGGCGCTGGAGAAGCTCTCCGAGCGGTCGAACGTGGACGCGGTGACCGCGTTGAAGAAGGCCGTTGAAAATGTGAAGCCGCAACTCGAGGTCCGGTCTCGACGCGTCGGCGGTGCGACGTATCAGGTTCCGGTCGAGGTGCCCAACCGGCGCGGCACGACGCTCGCGCTTCGGTGGCTCATCCAGAACTCGCGGTCGCGCCGGGAGAAGTCGATGGCCGAGCGGCTGGCCGGCGAGCTGGGCGACGCGCTGAACATGACCGGAACGTCCGTGAAGCGCAAGGAAGACCTCCACAAGATGGCGGAGTCGAACAAGGCGTTCGCGCACTACCGGTGGTAGCCATGGGAGAACCGGCGAAGAAGATGGCTGAAGGAACGCAGGTCAGGCAGGCGGGGCGAGCAGGCAAGGAGCTCGTGATCCGCGAGTACCCGCTCGCCCGAACCCGGAACATCGGGATCATGGCGCATATCGACGCCGGCAAGACCACCACGACCGAGCGGATCCTCTATTACACCGGCAAGACGTACAAGGTCGGCGAGGTTCACGAGGGCACCGCGGTCATGGACTGGATGGTCCAGGAGCAGGAGCGCGGAATCACGATCACCTCCGCCGCGACCACCTGCATGTGGAAGGACCACTGGATCAACATCATCGATACGCCCGGGCACGTGGACTTTACGGTCGAGGTAGAACGCAGCCTGCGGATCCTCGATGGGGCGGTCGCCGTCTTCGACGCCGTCGCAGGCGTGGAACCACAGACCGAGACCGTGTGGCGCCAGGCCGACCGGTACCAGGTCCCGCGTATCTGCTTCGTCAACAAGATGGACCGCACCGGCGCCGACTTCTTCCGGACCGTCGAGATGATCCGCGACCGGCTCGACTCGCATCCCATCCCGATCCAGCTGCCGATCGGCAGCGAGGACTCGTTCTTGGGTGTCATCGACCTCGTAACGATGGTCGCGCATGTGTGGCCGGACGAAGGCAAAGGCGAGGAGTGGGAGGACCGCCCGATCCCCGACGAGTACAAGGAAGCCGCCGACCACTGGCGCCATGAGCTCTATGAGTCGCTCGCCGACTATGACGAGGAAGTCATGGAGGCCTACATCGGCGGTGGTCCCGAGCCGTCCGCGGAGCACATGCGTCGCGCGATCCGCGCCGCCACCTTGGCCGGCACGGCGACGCCGGTTATCTGCGGGACTGCATTCAAGAACAAGGGCGTTCAGCCCTTGCTGGATGCGATCGTGCAGTACCTGCCTTCGCCGCTCGACGTTCCGCCGGTGGCCGGGACGATCCCCGGTAGTGCGGTCGAGACCCGTCCGCCGGATGACGAGGCGCCCTTCTCGGCGCTCGCGTTCAAGATCGCGGCCGATCCCTACGTCGGCAAGCTCACCTACTTCCGCGTTTACTCGGGGACGCTGCGGACGGGCGCGCACGTGAACAACTCGTCCAAGGACCGCAAAGAGCGCGTGGGCCGCATCCTCCAGATGCACGCGAACCACCGCGAGGACCGCACCGCTGCCTTCGCAGGTGACATCGTCGCGGCCGTGGGCCTGAAGCACACCACCACCGGAGACACGCTGTGCGACCCGGCTTCGCCGATCGTGCTCGAATCGATGACGTTCCCGGCACCGGTGATCTCCGTTGCGATCGAGCCGAAGACGAAGGCCGACCAGGAGAAGCTCGGGAAGGCGCTCCAGTCGCTCTCCGACGAGGATCCGACGTTCGTCGTCCGGTTCGACGAGGAGACCGGCCAGACGATCATCGCGGGGATGGGCGAGCTGCATCTCGAGGTGCTGGTCGACCGGCTGACGCGCGAATTCAAGGTCGGCGCGAACGTCGGCAAGCCGCAGGTCGCCTACCGCGAGACCATCGCCAAGACCGTTCCGAAGCACCAGGTCCGCTTCGTGCGTCAGACCGGCGGCCGCGGTCAGTTCGCCGTCGTCGAGATCTCGCTCGAGCCGACGGGTCCCGGCGGTGGCTTCGAATTCGTCTCGAAGCTCAAAGGGGGCTCGATCCCCAACGAATACATCCCTGCGGTCGACGAAGGGATCCAGGAAGCGATGGAGTCCGGCGTGCTCGCGGGGTACCCGCTCGTCGATCTCCGTGCGACGCTGCTCGACGGTCAGTACCACGACGTCGACTCGTCGGAGATCGCGTTCAAGATCGCCGGCTCGATGGCGTTGAAGGAGGCCGCCCGTAAGGCCGACCCCATACTGCTCGAGCCGATGATGGAGGTCGAGGTCGTTACGCCGGATACCTCGATGGGTGACGTGATCGGCGACCTGACCTCGCGTCGGGGCAAGATCGAGCGGATGGATGCGCGCGGCTCGATGCAGGTTATCCGTGCGCACGTGCCGCTCGCGGAGATGTTCGGATACGCCACGGATCTGCGCTCCAAGACGCAGGGCCGGGCGACGTACACGATGCAGTTCCACACGTATCAGCGCGTGCCCGAAAGCATCGCGAAAGAGATCGTCGCAAAGGTCCGGGGCGAATAACCCCAGGGGAGGGACGAGATGGCGAAGCAGAAGTTCGAGCGGACGAAGCCCCACGTGAACATCGGCACCATCGGTCACATCGACCATGGGAAAACGACGCTCACGGCCGCCATCACCAAGGTCCTCTCCAAGCAGGGGATGGCCGACTTCACGCCGTTCGACCAGATCGATAAGGCTCCGGAGGAGCGGGAGCGCGGCATCACGATCGCGATCGCGCACGTCGAGTACCAGACGGAGAACCGTCACTACGCGCACGTCGATTGCCCGGGCCACGCCGACTACATCAAGAACATGATCACCGGCGCAGCGCAGATGGACGGGGCGATCCTCGTCGTATCCGCTGCCGACGGCCCGATGCCCCAGACACGTGAGCACGTGCTGCTCGCCCGTCAGGTCGGCGTGCCGTACATCGTGGTCGCGCTGAACAAGGTGGATATGGTCGACGACCCCGAGCTGCTCGAACTCGTCGAGCTCGAGGTACGCGAGCTGCTCTCGTCGTACGAGTTCCCCGGCGACGACCTTCCGGTCATCCGGGTGTCGGCGCTCAAGGCGCTCGAGGGCGACGAGGAAGCCGAGAAAGGCATCCTCGAGCTGATGGCGGCCTGTGACGCCAACGTCCCCGAACCCGTCCGTGACGTCGAGAAGCCGTTCCTGATGGCGATCGAAGACGTGTTCTCCATCACCGGGCGCGGAACCGTCGTGACCGGCCGCGTCGAGACCGGCAAGATCCACGTCGGCGACGAGGTCGAGATCGTCGGGATCCGGCCGACGACGAAGACGACCGTGACCGGTGTGGAGATGTTCCGCAAGCTGCTCGACGAAGGCATGGCCGGCGACAACATCGGCGCCCTCCTGCGCGGGACCGCGAAGGACGACGTCGAGCGCGGTCAGGTCCTTGCCAAGGGCGGGACGATCACGCCGCACACCGACTTCGAGGCGCAGGTGTACGTCCTGTCCAAGGAAGAGGGCGGGCGGCACACGCCGTTCTTCAACAACTATCGCCCGCAGTTCTACTTCCGTACGACCGACATCACGGGCTCGATCAAGCTGCCGGAGGGCGTCGAGATGGTCATGCCGGGCGACAACACGCAGATGACCGTCCAGCTCATCAACCCGATCGCGATGGACGAGGGGCTTCGTTTCGCGATCCGTGAAGGTGGACGTACCGTCGGCGCCGGCCGCGTCGTAAAGATCGAGAAGTAACCGGTTCCACTCGGGCACCGAGGGGCGGAGAAGCGGATGGCGCAAACACAGAAGATCCGGATCCGGCTGAAGGCGTACGACCATGAGGTCATCGACCAGTCGGCCCGCAAGATCGTGGACACGGTCACGCGGACCGGCGCGAAGGTCTCGGGTCCCGTACCGCTTCCGACGGAGCGGAGCGTGTACTGCGTCATCCGCTCGCCGCACAAGGACAAGGATTCGCGTGAGCACTTCGAGATGCGGACGCACAAGCGTCTGATCGACATCCTGGACCCGACGGCCAAGACGGTCGACTCGCTGATGCGGCTCGACCTCCCTGCCGGCGTTGACATCGAGATCAAGCTGTAGCCATGGCGATAGTCAAAGGGATCCTCGGGGAGAAGTTGGGCATGACCCAGGTCTTCACCGACGACGGCCGCGCGGTGCCGGTCACGGTGCTGCGTGCCGGCCCGTGCACGGTCACGCAGATCCGCACGGCGGAGCGAGACGGCTACGCGGCCGTCCAGCTCGGCTTCGGTGAGGTCGCCGCGAAGCGGCTCAACAAGCCGCTGACCGGGCACCTGTCCGCCTCGAAAGCGGCCGCGGTTCGGTCGTTGGTCGAGATCCGCACCGACGATGCGTCGTCGTTCCAGCTGGGTTCGAAGATCACCGCGGACGTGTTCGCGCCCGGCGAGAGCGTCGACGTCGTGGGCGTTTCGAAGGGTAAGGGGTTCGCCGGGGCCATGAAGCGATGGAACTTCGCCGGGAAAGAGGCCTCGCACGGCACGGACCGCAAGCATCGCTCGCCCGGCTCGCAGAACGCAGGAACCACTCCGGGGCGCGTGTTCAAAGGCAAGAAAGGGCCGGGCCATCTCGGTCACGAGCGAGTCACGATCCTCAGCCTCGAGGTCGTCGAAGCCGACCCGGAGCGGGATCTGCTCCTGATCAGGGGAGCGGTGCCGGGTCCGATCGGCGGCCTGGTCCTGGTCCGTAACGCAGTGAAGACGAAGGCGAGGAAGCACTCGTGAGTGAGATAGACGTCCGCTCCGCATCCGGCGACGTGGTCGGTCGTGTCGCGCTGGACGACGTCGTGTTCGGCGCGCAGGTCAACGTGCCGGTGATGCATCAGGTCGTGCGCGCGCAGCTCGCGGCTGCTCGGTCCGGTACCCACGCGACGAAGAAGCGGGGCGAGGTGCGCGGCGGCGGCAAGAAGCCGTGGCGCCAGAAGGGAACCGGCCGGGCGCGTCAGGGCTCGATCCGCGCGCCCCAGTGGACGGGCGGCGGCACAGTCTTCGGCCCGCAGCCGCGCGACTACGAGATGAAGGTGCCGAAGAAGATGCGCGCGCTCGCGCTGCGTTCGGCGCTAACGGACCGCGCACGTGAAGGCCGGGTCGCGGTGATCGATCGCTTCTCGTTCGAGACGCCGAAGACCAAGGATGCGCTGAAGGTACTCGAGGCTCTCGGCGTATCAGGGAAGGCGCTCGTCGTGCTCGACACGGTTGATCTGGTTGCCGGGAAGTCCTTCCGCAACCTGACCACGGTCCACGTCATCACCGTCGACCAGATCAACACTCACGATGTGATCGCGGCGGACTGGGTGGTTTTCACCCAAGCGTCGATCGAGCGGTTGAACGAGCGCAAGCCCCGAAAGAAGGCAGCCGCTGCGACGTCCGGGGAGGGGGAGGGCGCGTGAAGGACTATCGAGACGTGATCATCGCGCCCGTGGTTTCGGAGAAGTCGTACAGCGCGATCGACCGGAACGTCTACACGTTCCTGGTGGCGCCGACCGCGAACAAAACCGAGATCAAGATCGCGGTCGAGAAGATCTTCGAAGTGCGCGTGTTGTCGGTGAACACGATGTGGCGCTCCGGGAAGAAGAAGAGGACCCGCTACACGATGGGCGAGCGGTCCGCGCAGAAGCGAGCTTTGGTCACCCTCGCCGAGGGCGACAAGATCGAGATCTTCCAGCCGAGGTAGCCAGATGGCGATCCGAAAGTTCAAGCCGACGACCCCGGGACGCCGCGGGGCGAGCCAGTCCGACTATTCCGAGGTCACCCGCTCGCGTCCCGAGAAGAAGCTCACACGCAGCCGACCCTCGAGCGGCGGCCGCAACGCGCACGGGCGGGTCACGGCGTATCACCGAGGCGGAGGGAACAAGCGTCGCTACCGGATGGTGGACTTCCGTCGCAACAAGGACGGTGTCCCGGCCAAGGTTGCGTCCATCGAGTACGACCCGAACCGCAACGCACGGATCGCGCTCCTCCACTACCGCGACGGCGAGAAGCGCTACATCATCGCGCCGGACAAGCTCTCGGTCGGAGACATCGTGGCGTCGGGCGAAGGCGTCGACATCAAGCCCGGCAACGCACTGCCCCTCAAGAACATCCCGGTCGGCTCGATCGTTCACGCGGTCGAGCTGCGTCCGGGCGGGGGCGCGAAGATCGCTCGCAGCGCGGGGACGAGCGTGCAGCTGCTCGCCAAGGAAGGCGTATACGCGCACCTCCGCATGCCGTCGGGTGAGATCCGGCTTGTTCCCTCCGCGTGCCGGGCGACCGTGGGAGAGGTCGGCAACGCGGAGTGGGAGCTCATCAACTGGGGCAAGGCCGGGCGCACGCGGTGGAAGGGTCGCCGTCCGATCACGCGCGGCGTCGCGATGAACCCGGTCGATCACCCTCTGGGCGGCGGCGAAGGCAAGTCCTCGGGAGGCCGTCACCCGACCAGCCCTTGGGGGAAGAAGGAAGGCCGGACGCGCAAGAAGGGCAAGGGGTCCGACCGTTTGATCGTCCGGCGTCGCAAGAGCAAGAAGAAGAAGTAGGGGAGCGAGATGGCACGCAGTCTTAAAAAGGGACCGTTCATCGACGACCACCTGCTCGAGAAGGTGGAGTTCGCACTCAAGCGCAACGACAAGCGTGTCATCAAGACATGGTCGCGGCGCTCGACGATCATCCCCGACATGGTGGGGCTGACGATCGCGGTCCACGACGGCCGTAAGCACGTCCCCGTCTACGTGACCGAGAGCATGGTGGGGCACAAGCTCGGAGAGTTCGCGCCGACGCGGACGTTCCGCTCCCACGGGCATCACGCCGCCGAGAAAGCCACCGGACCGGGCAAGAAGTGATGGCGAAGGCGAAGGAGAGAGAGGCACGCGCGAGCGCGAAGTTCGTGCGTATGTCTCCATACAAGGTGCGCTACACGTTGAACCTGATCCGCGGCAAGCACGTGGAAGAGGCGCGACGCGTGCTGGCATTCACGCCGCGCGCGGCGTCGCCCGAGCTCGCGAAGATCTTGAACGCGGCCGTGGCCAATGCCGAGCAGACGCTACGCGTTCCGGCGGACACGCTCTTCGTGACGCGTTGCTGGGCCGACGAAGGGCCGACGCTCAAGCGCTGGCGGCCTCGCGCGCAGGGGCGAGCAACCCGGATCCGGAAGCGCACCACTCACATCACGATCGTTGTGCAACCGAGGGAGGGCTCGCGTGGGTCAGAAGATTAACCCGTACGGGTTCCGGCTCGGGTCCAACCCGAACTACGAATGGCGCTCGCGTTGGTACGCCGACAAGCAGTATCTCCCGTGGCTCCAGGAGGACCTGAAGATCCGCAAGAACCTGCACGACAGTTTGGCGCACGCCGGCGTCGCGCGGATCGACATCGAACGCAAGGGCGACCGGCTCCAGGTCGATATCTACACAGCCCGGCCGGGCATCGTGATCGGCCGCCGCGGGGTCGAGGTCGACCGGATCCGCGACGAGCTGCGCAAGATGACCGGTAAGGACAACGTCCAGCTCAACGTCATCGAGCTGAAACAGCCGGAACTCGAGGCGCCGCTCGTGGCGCAGGGGATCGCCGAGCAGCTCGCCGGTCGCGTGTCGTTCCGCCGTGCGATGCGTCGCGGTGTGCAGACGACGATGCGCGGTGGGGCCAAGGGCATCCGGGTTCAGGTCGGCGGGCGTCTGGGCGGTTCGGAGATGTCTCGCAGCGAGTGGTACCGCGAAGGGCGCGTCCCGCTCCACACGATCCGAGCGGACATCGACTACGGCTTCCGCGAAGCCAAGACGACCTTCGGCCGGATCGGCGTGAAGGTATGGATCTACAAGGGTGATGTCGCGCCGTCGCGTGAGGAGAAGGAAGCGGAGCTCGCACGTGCTCGCGCGCGCGCGGCTGCCGCCGGAGAGATCGTCGCCCCAACGGTCAGGCCACGTCGCGGCTCCGGCGCAACGCGTTCGCCATCCGGTCAAGGGAAGTCGCCTCGCGGCCCGAAGCCGGCCGATGCGGCGACCCCCGCCGACGCGGCCGAGGCCGCCCCACCCGAAGCCTCGTCGATCCCGCCGGTCGCGTCCGAGGCTGGGCCTGCCGCCGCCGAGGCATCGGCGCCACCCGAAGCTCCGACGCCACCCGAAGCTCCGACGCCCACGCCCGAACCTCCATCCGTTGCGCCCGAAGCTCCGCCGGCACCCGGTGGCTCGGAGGGAGATGTCTGATGCTCTCCCCGAAGAAGACCAAGTACCGGAAGCAGCACCGCGGCCGCATGCGCGGGAAAGCGAAGGGCGGCGTCCAGGTGCATTTCGGCGACTACGGCCTTCAGGCGATGGAGCCCGCGTGGATCACCAACCGCCAGATCGAGGCGGCGCGTGTTGCGATGACGCGGCACATCAAGCGCGGCGGGAAGGTGTGGGTCAACATCTTCCCCGACAAGCCCTTCACGAAGAAGCCCGCCGAGACGCGCATGGGATCGGGGAAGGGGAACCCCGAGTACTGGGTCTGTGTGGTCAAGCCGGGACGCGTGATGTTCGAGCTGGCGGGCGTCGACGAAGGTCAGGCACGCGAGGCGTTGCGGCTCGCGGCGCACAAGCTTCCTATCAAGACAAGATTCGTGAGCCGGGAAGAAGGCGAGTAGATGTCCAAAGAGGCCGACAAGCTTCGGGATACTGCCGAGGACGAGCTGGAAACAAAGCTTGCCGAAGCCAAGGAAGAGCTGTTCAACCTTCGCTTCCAGCTCGTCACCGGTCAGTTGGACAACCCGATGCAGATCAAAGTGGTGCGCAAGCAGGTCGCGCGGATCCTGACGCTGATGCGTGAGCGCGAGCTCGAGGAGCTCGAAGCGCAGGCGATCGCCGGCGCCGAGGAGGCTTGATGGCGGAGAGCACGGTGAAGGAGCGGGGACGCCGCAAGACGCGCGTCGGCGTCGTCGTTTCCGACAAGATGGACAAGACGGTTGTTGTCGTCGTACGCGACACCACCCGGCACCACCTGTACGGAAAGATCCTCCGCCGGATGACGAAGTATCGCGCGCACGACGAGACGAACGCGTGCGGCATCGGAGATCGCGTCCGGATCGCCGAGACGCGTCCGTTGTCGAAGACCAAACGTTGGCGTGTCCAGGAAATACTCGAGAAGGCGAAGTAGCAGATGATCCAGCAAGAGTCGCGACTGAAGGTGGCCGACAACACGGGCGCTAAGGAGATCCTTTGCATCCGCGTGCTCGGCGGGTCGGGCCGGCGCTACGCCGGGATCGGCGACATCATCGTCGCGACGGTCAAGGACGCACTCCCCGGCGCGCCGGTCAAGAAGGGTGAGGTTGTGAAGGCGGTCGTCGTGCGCACCGCGAAGGAGCGCCGCCGGCCGGACGGCTCCTACATCCGCTTCGACGAGAACGCCGCGGTGCTCATCAACGAGCAACAGAACCCGCGGGGGACCCGCATCTTCGGGCCCGTGGCTCGCGAGCTGCGCGAGAAGAAGTTCATGAAGATAATCTCGCTCGCTCCGGAGGTGCTGTAGATGCAAAGCCTGCACATCCGAAAGGGCGACGAGGTGATCGTGCTCTCGGGCAAGGACCGGGGGAAGACCGGACGCGTGGTCCGAACCTGGCCGAAGACCCGCAAGGTCATGATCGAGGGCGTCAATCAGGTGAAGCGTCACGAGCCGCTGCGGCAGCAGCGCGGCCGTCAGGGGATGACGGGCGGCATCGTAACCAAGGAGATGCCGGTCCAGATCTCGGCGGTGGCGCTGGTCTGCAACACCGACTCGTGCCAGGGCAGGGCCCGGGTCGGCTGGGATCTGGCCGAAGATGGCTCGAAACGGCGCGTGTGCCGTAAGTGTGGGAGTGAGGTGTGATGGCCCAGGCAGAGGCGGCCGTTAAGGAGATCCCGCGCCTGAAGAAGCGCTACCGGGAGGAACTCGTCCCCCAACTGAAGGGCGAGCTCGGCTACGCGAACGTCATGCAGGTGCCGCGGCTCGAGAAGATCGTGCTCAACATGGGCGTCGGTGAGGCCATCAAGGACGGCAAGCTGCTCGAGGCCGCCGTCGGGGATCTGACCGTCATCGCGGGACAGAAGCCGATCGTGACGAAAGCGCGGAAGTCGATCGCGGGGTTCAAGCTCCGCGAAGGACAAGCGATCGGCACGAAGGTCACCCTTCGGGGCGACCGCATGTGGGAGTTCCTCGACCGGCTTCTCACCCTCGCGCTGCCGAGGATCCGCGACTTCCGTGGACTGTCGGCGACGTTCGACGGCCGCGGGAACTACTCACTCGGTCTGACGGAGCAGCTCGTGTTCCCGGAAGTCGATTACGACCAGGTCTCCAAGGTGAGAGGGATGCACATCACCATAGTAACGACGGCACAGGACGACGGGGCCGCCCGCGCGCTGCTGAAGGCGCTCGGATTCCCCTTCAAGGAGTAAGGCATGGCAAAGAAGTGTTTGGTCATCAAGCAGCAACGACCGGCGAAGTTCAAGGCTCGGGCGTACAACCGCTGCAAGCGCTGCGGTCGTCCCCGCGCGTACTACCGGAAGTTCGGGCTGTGCCGGATCTGCATGCGACAGCTTGCGCACGCCGGCGAGCTGCCCGGCATCACGAAAGCAAGTTGGTGATCTCCAGATGACGATGACAGACCCGATCGCGGACATGCTGGCGCGGATCCGCAACGCGACGACGGCGCACAAGGAAGAAGTCACGATGCCGTCCTCGAAGATCAAGCTCGGCATCGCCGACATCCTGAAGCGTGAGGGTTACATCCAGGAGTTCGGGATCGAGCGTGGCGAGTTGGGCCCGGTGCTGAAGATCGTGCTCAAGTACGGGCCGAACCGCGAGCGAACGATCGCCGGCTTGAAGCGGATCTCGAAGCCCGGCCTCCGGGTGTACGCGCAGCGGGACTCGATCCCGCGCGTGCTGGGTGGCCTCGGCATCGCGATCATCTCGACGTCCAACGGACTCGTCACCGACCGGCAAGCCCACAAGGCCCGCATCGGCGGCGAAGTGCTCGCCTACGTTTGGTGAGGATGAGATGAGTCGGATCGGAAAGCAGCCGATCCCGATCCCGTCTGGGGTCGAGGTTCAGGTTGCCGAGAGCCGCGTCTCGGTGAAGGGCTCGAAGGGTTCGCTCGCCCTCGAGCTCCACCCGGCCATGTCCGTCGCGATCACCGACGGCAACGTCGTCGTATCGCGGCCGACGGATGAGGCCCAGCATCGCGCTCTGCACGGGCTGACGCGCAGCCTGATCGCGAACATGGTCGAGGGGGTAACCAACGGCTACACGCGCACGCTCGAGATCCAGGGGGTCGGCTACCGCGCGGCCCTCAAGGGGTCGACGCTCGAGATCGCGGTCGGGTACTCGCATCCGGTGATCGTCGAGGCGCCGGCCGGGATCACGTTCGAGGTTCCGCAGCCCACCCGGATCATCGTGAGCGGGACCGACAAGCAGGCGGTCGGTCAGGTGGCGGCCAACATCCGCGCGATCCGCAAGCCCGACCCGTACAAGGGGAAGGGCATCCGCTACCAGGGTGAATACGTTCGCAAGAAGGCCGGAAAGGCAGGGAAGGCGTAGTGGACGCGAAGCGCAGGTTCGAGGCGCGCCGCAAGCGTCACCTACGGGTGCGCAAGCACATCCGGGGGACCGAGGAGCGGCCGCGCATCGCGGTGTTCCGTTCGAACAAGCACATCTACGCGCAGCTGATCAACGACGTCGACGGCCGCACCCTGGTGGCCGCGTCGAGCCTCGATGCCGACGCTCGCGCCGGCGGCGCCAAGAAAGACGTCGCGCGCAAGGTGGGGCAGTTGCTCGGCCGCCGCGCCGTCGAGCGCGGCGTGCAAGCGGCGGTGCTCGACCGGGGCGGCCGTCTGTACCACGGCCGGGTCGCAGAGCTGGCCGATGGGGCTCGCGAGTCGGGCTTGAAGTTCTAGGGAGGCGATGGAGTGGTCGAACGACGCAGATCTGGAGGGCCCGAGGAGGCCGGCAAGCCGCAGCTCGAGGAGCGAGTGGTTTCGATCAACCGCGTGGCCAAAGTGGTCAAAGGTGGCCGGCGGTTCTCGTTCACCGCGCTCGTCGTGGTCGGCGATGGGTCGGGCCGCGTCGGCGTCGGCTACGGCAAGGCCAAAGAGGTACCGCTGGCGATCCAGAAGGGCGTGGACATCGCCAAGCGCTCCATGTTCTCCGTCCCGATGGTCGGGACGACGCTTCCGCACGAGGTGATGGGGATCGCCGGAGCGGGTCGCGTGCTCCTCAAGCCCGCGGCGCCCGGTACCGGGGTCATCGCTGGTGGGCCGGTGCGCGCCGTGATGGAGTGCGCCGGTATCGCGGATGTGCTGTCGAAGTCGCTCGGTAGCGAGAACCCGATCAACATGGTTCACGCGGCCGTCGCGGGGTTGAAGGAGCTTCGCAGCCCGCAGGACGTCGCGCGCATCCGCGATCTGCCGCTCGACCACGTCGCCCCTCGCCGGCTGCTCGAGGCCGTCGTTGGTAAGGACGGGGATGGGTCGTGAGCGCGCTGAAGATCACGCTCGTCCGTGGGCTCGTGGGAACCACGCAGGACCAGCGAGCCACGGTACGGTCACTCGGGCTGAAGAAGATCCGCCAATCGGTGGTCCGCGACGATCGTCCCGAGGTGCGAGGCATGCTCAAGAAGGTCTTGCATCTCGTGACGGTCGAGGAGGCGTAGGCACGTGAAGCTTCATCATCTGAAGCCGGCACCGGGAGCGCATCGTAAGCGCACGCGCGTCGGTCGCGGGACCGGGTCCGGCAAAGGCAAGACCTCGGGTCGCGGCTCGAAGGGAACCTACGCTCGCAACACGTTGCCGCGCGGCTTCGAAGGCGGCCAGATGCCCTTGCAGCGCCGGCTCCCCAAGCTGGGCGGCTTCGTCAACCGGAACCGCGTGGAGTTCTCCCCGGTGAACGTGGAACGGCTCAACGCCTTCGAAACGGGTGCCGTGGTCGACCCGGCAGCGCTGGCGGCTCGCGGCCTCGTGCGTAAGCGCCGGGCGCCTGTCAAGATATTGGGGCGCGGCGAGCTTTCGACCCAGCTGACCGTGCGTGCGCATGCGTTCTCGGCGAGTGCTCGAACGAAGATCGAGCAAGCCGGAGGACAGGCGGAGGTCATCTAGTGCTAAGTGCCTTCCGGAACGCCTTCAAGATCCCGGACCTTCGAAAGAAGATCCTGTTCACGCTGGCCGTCATCGCGGTCTACCGCCTCGGTTCCCACATCCCGCTACCGGGCATCGACTTCAACAAGGTCGAGGAGGTCCAACGCGAGGCTGCGCAGGGCGGCATCTACGGCCTCATCAACCTGTTCTCGGGCGGCGCCCTCACCAACTTCGCGATCTTCGCGCTCGGGATCATGCCGTACATCACCTCGTCGATCATCATGCAGCTGCTGACCGTCGTGATCCCCCGGCTCGAGGCGTACGCGAAGGAGGGCGAGCAGGGGCAGAAGAAGATCACGCAGTACACGCGCTACATGACCGTGGTTCTGGCCTTGCTGCAGTCGCTCGGCATCGTGGTCACGGCGAACTCCGGACGTCTGTTCAGCGCGGGCGGCCAGCCGATCCGCGACTTCTTCCCCGACCTGACCGCCGGCAAGACGTTCCTGGTCGTGCTGACGCTCACCGCGGGCACGGCGATGATCATGTGGCTCGGCGAGCTGGTCACGCAGCGCGGCATCGGGAACGGCATGTCGATCCTGATCTTCGCGTCCATCATCTCGCGCTTCCCTGCCGAGAGCGCCGCGATCTACGCGCAGGCGAAGGGGTTCAAGACGGCGGTGGTCGCCGCGCTCGGGGTCGGGATCGTGGTGGCGGTGGTACTCGTGGAACAGGCTCAAAGGCGGATCCCGGTGCAATACGCGAAACGTGTTGTTGGGCGGAAGCTGTACGGCGGCTCGTCCACGTACATCCCGCTGAAGGTCAATCAGGCCGGCGTCATCCCGATCATCTTCGCGTCGTCGTTGCTGTACCTGCCGGTCCTGGCCGCGACCATCGTGCAGAACGAGGGATTCAAGGCGTGGGTGGACACCAACCTCGCCGGCGGCGGCGACCAGCCGCTCTACATCGTCACGTACTTCCTTCTCATCATCTTCTTCACCTATTTCTACACGGCGATCACGTTCAACCCGGTGGACGTGGCCGACAACATGAAGAAGTACGGCGGGTTCATCCCCGGTATCCGCCCCGGACGTCCGACCGCCGAGTATCTCGACCACATCCTCACGCGCATCACGCTGCCCGGATCCGCCTTCCTGGGCACGATCGCGGTCCTGCCGTTCATCGTCCAAGGCCTCTGGGACATCAGTGCGTTCCCATTCGGAGGGGCGGCGGTGCTCATCGTCGTCGGCGTGGGCCTGGAAACGATGAAGCAGCTGGAATCGCAGCTCTTGATGCGGCATTACGAGGGATTCCTCAAGTAGGCGCCTGGTGCGGATCGTTCTCCTCGGCCCTCCCGGGGCAGGAAAGGGCACCCAAGCGGTCCAGCTGGCGGAGCGCTATGACGTGCCGCACGTGTCGACCGGAGACATCCTGCGCTTCGTCGTGGCATGGCAGACCGACATCGGTCAGCGGGCGAAGTCCTACATGGATGAGGGCGAACTGGTCCCCGACGACCTCGTGCTGGAGCTGCTGAAGATCCGTCTCGCTCAGGAGGATGCGCGCGCCGGGTTCGTCATGGACGGCTTCCCGCGGACACTTCCGCAGGCGGAATCCCTCGACGATATCCTCGCGGAGATCGGTCACAAGATCGACGGCGTGCTCTACCTCGAAGTCCCGGACGAGCTGATCGTGCTCCGGCTGTCGGCACGCGCATCGTGTCCGACCTGCGGCCGGACGTACAACCTCCTCGCGAGCCCGCCGAAGGACGAGATGAAGTGCGACCGGGACGGCTCGCCGCTGATCACTCGCGACGACGACCGGCCCGAGGTGATCCTGCAACGTCTCGGGGTCTTCAAGCGGCAGACCCATCCGCTGATCAAGTACTACGAGGACCGCGGGATCCTGAGAACGGTTCAAGGCGCAGGCTCCAAGGATGAGGTCCTCGAGCGCATGGTCGGCGAGCTGGATGACATGGCCGGGAGGAGCTCGTGATCATCATCAAGAGCGCTGCCGAGATCTCCACGATGCGCCGGGCCGGCGAGGTCGTCGCCGCCGCTATCGCGGCAACGCGACACGCCATCCGGCCGGGTCTGACCACGGCCGACCTGGATGCCGTCGCCGCGAGAGTGATCGAGGGCCGGGGCGCCAAGCCGTCGTTCCTCGGCTACCGGGGGTTCCCGGCCACGATCTGCACCTCGGTCAACGACGAGATCGTGCACGGCATCCCCGGCACGCGGGTGCTGAAAGAGGGCGACCTCGTGAAGCTCGACGTCGGCGCCGTCGTCGACGGCTTCCACGCCGACTCGGCGGTCACCGTCCCGGTGGGCGAGCCCTCGCCGGAGGCCTCGAAGCTCATCGAGGCGACCGAACGGGCCCTGTGGGCCGGCTTAGCCGAGGCCCGGCCGTTACGGCGGCTCGGGGACATCGGGGCGGCGGTCCAGACCATCGCCGAGGGCGCGGGCTTCTCGGTCGTCCGCGAATACGTTGGACACGGGGTCGGCCGGTCGCTGCATGAGGAGCCGCCGGTTCCCAACTACGGCACCCCGGGGAAGGGGTACAAGCTCACGGAAGGCCTGGTTGTGGCCATCGAGCCCATGGTCAACGTGGGCGAGTTCGCCACGCGACTGCTTCCCGACGGATGGACGGTCGTCACCCTAGATGGTTCACTGTCCGCGCACTTCGAGCACACGGTGGCCGTCACCGCGGATGGTCCATGGGTGCTCACCGACCCCGACGGAAGGATCGCCGCGTGACGCGACCGCGGCGCGCCGGTTGGAGCCCGGGCATACCCCTGCTATACTGCGCGTTTGGTTCCAGAGCCTGTCTGTTAGTCGACCGCGCCCGTGAACCGGACCGGGCGATTGTGGTGGGGAGAGCGGAGTGAAGGTTCGTCCGAGCGTGCGCAAGATGTGTGAGAAATGCAAGATCGTTCGGCGTGGCCGGGTGGTGCTCGTGATCTGCACGAATCCAAGACACAAGCAGAGGCAGGGGTAGGCGGATGGCCCGTATCGCAGGTGTCGACCTCCCGCGCGACAGGCGCGTCGAGATCGGTCTGACGTACATCTTCGGCGTCGGTCCCACGCTCGCGCGCAAGACGCTCGAGGCGACTCAGGTGAACCCATCGACGCGTGTGCGCGATCTGTCCGACGACGAGATCGTTCGGCTGCGCGAGTGGATCGACGCGAACTACAAGATCGAAGGTGACCTCCGTCGCGAGGTCTCCCAGAACATCAAGCGCAAGATCGAGATCGGCTGCTACCAGGGGATCCGTCACCGCCGAGGCCTCCCGGTTCGCGGTCAGCGGACGCACACGAACGCGCGGACCCGGAAGGGTCCCAAGAAGACCGTGGCCGGCTCCAAGAAGGTTCGGGCGAAGAAGTAACCAGACGGAGGTCGAGTGGCGAAGCCCAAGAAGCCGAAGCGCAGGGAGAAGAAGAACATCCCCAGCGCGCACGCGCACATCCAGTCCACGTTCAACAACACGATCGTCACGATAACCGACCCGGTGGGGAACACGATCTCGTGGGCCTCGAGCGGCAACGTGGGCTTCAAAGGGTCGCGCAAGTCGACTCCGTTCGCTGCGCAGCTCGCCGCGGAAGCAGCCGCGAAGCGCGCGATGGAGCACGGCGTGAAGCGCGTGGACGTGTTCGTGAAGGGCCCCGGCTCGGGGCGTGAGACGGCGATCCGCTCGCTCGCCGCAGCCGGGCTCGAGATAAACCAGATCGCGGACGTGACGCCGGTGCCGCACAACGGCTGCAGGCCTCCGCGCCGGAGGAGGGTGTAAGTGGCGCGCTACACGGACGCGGACTGCAAGCTTTGCCGCCGCGAGAAGATCAAGCTGTTCCTCAAGGGCACCAAATGCGAGACGCCGAAGTGCCCGATCGAGAAGCGCCCGTTCCCGCCGGGCGAGCACGGCCGTTCGCGGACGAAGGAAACCGAGTACCTCATGCAGCTGCGCGAGAAGCAGAAGGCGCGTCGCATCTACGGGGTGCTCGAGCGGCAGTTCCGTAACTACTACGGCGAGGCCGCGAAGATGAAGGGCGTCACCGGCGAGAATCTGCTCAGGCTTCTGGAGACGCGCCTCGACAACGTGGTCTTCCGCGCCGGCTTCGCGCTTTCGCGAGACCAGGCGCGCCAGATCGTGCGTCATGGCCACGTCGAGGTGAACGGCAAGCGTCTTTCGATCCCGTCGGCGCACGTCCGCGTCGGCGACACCATCCAAGTGGCCGAGAAGAGCCGCCGCTTGCAACCCGTGCTGCACTCGATCGCCGTGAACGAGAACCGGTCGCCGGCCTCGTGGCTGGAAGTGGACCGCGACACCGTCAAGGCGACCGTCCGATCGCTTCCGAACCGCGCCGACGTCGACATCCCGGTGCAGGAATCGGCGATCGTCGAGCTCTACTCGAAGTAAGACCGTAAAGGAGGCTCCACCCTTGCTTATCGTCCAAAGGCCCCAGATCATCGAGGAAACGACCTCGAGCGAGAACCGGACCAAGTTCATCATCGAGCCGCTCGAGCCGGGCTTCGGCTACACGCTCGGAAACTCGTTGCGCCGAACCCTGCTGTCCTCGATCCCCGGCGCTGCCGTCACGCAGATCCGGATCGAGTCGGTGCTCCACGAGTTCTCGACGATCCAGGGCGTGAAAGAGGACGTCACCGACGTCATCCTCAACCTCAAAGAGCTCGTCCTTCGCAGCGACTCCGACGAGCCGGTCGCGATCCACCTGCGAGTGCAAGGCCCGAAGGACGTCGTGGCCGGGGACATCACCGTCCCGACCGGCGTCGAGGTGCTGAACACCGACCAGCACATCGCGACGATCAACAAGAAGAGCCGCCTCGACATCGAGATGGTCGTCGAGCGCGGTCGCGGGTACGTCTCGGCCGAGCGGAACAAGAAGGGCCGCGACACGATCGGCGTTGTCCCCATCGACTCGATCTTCTCGCCGGTGCGCCGGGTTTCCTACGCGGTCGAGGCGACGCGTGTCGAGCAGATGACGAACTACGACAAGCTCATCCTCGACATCGAGACCAACGGCGCGATCACGCCGAAGGAGGCCTTCGCGGCCGCAGGTCGCACCCTCGTCGAGCTGCTCGGTCTCGTCGCGCAGCAGTCGGAGGATGCGCAGGCGCTGACGCTCGGTCCGGCACCGGACGACATGGCGCAAGCGTCGACGCTGGCGCTGCCGATCGAGGAGCTGGACTTCTCGGTTCGCTCGTACAACTGCTTGAAGCGCGAGGGCGTCGGCACCGTCGGCGATCTGGTGCAGCGCACCGAGCAGGACCTGCTCGACATCCGCAACTTCGGCCAGAAGTCGATCGACGAGGTGAAGGCCAAGCTCGCGGAGATGGGCATGAGCCTCCGCGAGAGCTAGGCCGTCCAGGAGGAGCCGAGAAGACCATGCCGAAGCCGAGGAAAGGCGCGCGTCTGGGCTCCGGCCCGGCGCATCAGAAGCTGTTGCTGTCCGGCCTGACCGAGGCGCTGATCCGCGAAGGCAAGATCAAGACGACCGAGGCTCGCGCTAAGGCGCTTCGTCCGCTGGCCGAGCGCATGGTGACCTTCGCGAAGCGCGGGGACCTGGCGGCCCGGCGCATCGTGCTCAAAACGGTCCGCGACCGCGAGCTCGTGCACAAGCTGTTTGCCGAGATCGCGCCGCAGTTCGCCGATCGCAACGGCGGCTACACGCGGATCGTGAAGCTCGGCCCGCGTAAGGGCGACGCCGCGCCGATGGCTCTGATCTCCTTCGTCGGCGAAGCCGAAGAGGAATAGCCGCGAAGATCGCGCTCCTGGTCGCCTACGACGGTACCGACCTCCACGGCTTCGCGCGCCAGCCGACACGGCGCACGGTTCAGGGCCTGCTCGAAGGATCCTTGTCCCAGCTGTTGCGCGTCTCCATCCGCACGACCGGTGCGGGGCGCACGGACGCGGGGGTACATGCCGCCGGGCAGGTTGTCTCGTTCGAAGCTCCCGACGGAACCGATCCCGAGTGGGTGGCGTCGCGGCTGAACAGGCGGCTGGGGCCCGAAGTGTCGATCCGCGGGGCCGCCGCGGTTTCCGCTTCTTTCGATGCGCGGTTCAGCGCGAAGCGGCGCGAGTACGAGTACCACCTGTACCGCTCGACGCCCCCAGACCCATTCTTGGATCGCTTCGCCGTGCACGTCCCCGGGCCGCTCGACCTAAAGGCGATGCGTGTAGCCGCGAAGGCGTTCATCGGCGAGCACGACTTCTCGTCGTTCTGCCGTCGCGGCGAGGGCTCGTTGGTGCGCCGGGTGCGGGCGATCACCATGTCCGCGCCCGCGCCGGAGCGCCTGGTGATCCGGGTGATCGCCGACTCCTTCTGCCACCAGATGGTGCGATCGCTCGTTGGGCTGCTGCTCGACGTCGGCCGGGGCAAACGGCCCGCGTCGGACGCTCGGAGAGCTCTCGCAGCGCGCGATCGAGCGGCCGCCGGGCCGGTCGCGCCCGCGAAGGGGCTCATCCTTCGATCCGTGGCCTATGCCCGCTCACCGTTCGGGTTGACCCCACCCCCCGGCGCCGGTAGCATTCAGGGCCGCTGACCAGGGGTTTTTCTCTGTGAAGACCTTCTCTCCTAAACCAATTGATATCAAGCGCGCCTGGTGGGTCGTCGATGCGGACGGCCAGGTGCTCGGCCGCCTCGCGGCCGAGATCGCCCATGTGCTGCGCGGCAAGCACAAGCCGATCTTCGCCCCGCATGCGGATACCGGCGACTACGTGATCGTGATCAACGCGAAGTCCGTGAAGCTGACCGGAAACAAGGCGGAGCAGAAGATGTACGTGCGGCACTCAGGTTACCCGGGCGGCATCACGCAGATCCCCTACACCAAGCTGCTCGCAACACGCCCCTCGTTCGCGGTCGAAAAGGCCGTACGGGGGATGCTCCCGCACAACCGGCTCGGGCGCGCGATGTTCCGCAAGCTCAAGGTCTACGACGGGCCCGAGCACCCGCACGGCTCGCAGGATCCACAGCCGCGGGCGATGCTCAACGGCCAACGGAAGGGAGCCTAGGCGTGGCGACACTCGGCGAGACCGTCCGCGCGACGGGACGGCGCAAGGAAGCCGTCGCGCGCGTCCGTCTGATCCCCGGAACCGGCCAGTTCAAGCTCAACGGTCGCACACTCGAGGACTACTTCCCGCGCCCGGTGCTCCGCATGATCGTGGTCGAGCCGCTGAAGCTCACGAACACGATCGACGCCTACGACATCTGGGCGCGCATCGAGGGCGGCGGCATGAGCGGCCAGGCCGGCGCACTCCGTCACGGCATCGCCCGCGCGCTGGTCGAAGCCGACCCGACCCTGCGCCCCGAGCTGAAGCGCAGGGGCATGATGACGCGGGACGCGCGAGCCAAGGAGCGCCGCAAGTACGGCCTCAAGAAGGCTCGCAAGGCGCCGCAGTTCTCCAAGCGCTAGCCGCGGCATCCGAGACGCCACTCCGAAACGGAGCCGGTATGGGCAGACTCTTCGGCACCGACGGGGTACGTGGCCGTTTCGGCGATGACCTCACCGTCGAGCTCGCAACCGATCTCGGTCACGCGGCCGCCGTCGTGCTCGGGCGCGGCCATCCGCGACCCAAGGTGTTGATCGGACGCGACACGCGCGCGTCCGGCCCCGCTCTCGAGGAAGCGCTCATCGCCGGCATCGCGCGCGCCGGCGGTGAGGGGCTTCGCGCCGGGGTCATCCCGACCGCCGGCGTCGCTTATCTCACCGGCGCCTACGGATGTCAAGCCGGTGCGGTCATCAGTGCCTCGCACAACGCCGCCGACGACAACGGGATCAAGTTCTTCGGCTTCGACGGGATGAAGCTCCCCGACGCGATCGAGGATCAGATCGAGTCGGTGATCGAGCGTGGGGATGGGGAAGCGGTCGCTCCCGGCTCCGGCGCGGACGCGGCCGACGCCGAAGAGCGGTATCTCGACTTCCTGCTCGAGGGCGCGCCCGACCTGAAAGGGATGCGCGTCGTCGTCGACTGCGCGAACGGCGCCGCGTTCCACGTGGCTCCTGAGGCGTATCGCCGCGCCGGCGCCGACGTCTCCGCGATCTTCGCCTTGCCCGACGGCCGCAACATCAACGACGGTTGCGGCTCGACGCACCCAGAGTTCCTGCAGCGGACGGTCGTCGAGAGCGGCGCACAGGTCGGCATAGCGCACGACGGCGATGCCGACCGGCTGGTCGCGGTGGACGAGCGGGGAGAGTTGGTGGACGGCGACCAGATCCTCGCGGCGTGCGCGCTGGACGCGAAAGCGCAGGGAACGCTGCCGGGCGACGCCGTGGTGTCGACCGTCATGGCCAACCTCGGCTTCCGCCGCGCTATGTCGGAGGCGGGGATCGAGGTGGTCGAGACGGCGGTCGGGGATCGCTACGTACTCGAGGCCATGATCGAACGGAGCATCATCATCGGCGGAGAGCAGTCCGGCCACTTGATCTTCCTCGACAAGCATTCGACCGGAGATGGGATCCTGACCGCGCTACGCCTGCTCGGCCTGATGGCGTCGAGCGGCAAGCCGTTGTCGGCCCTCGCCGCGCTGGCGCCGCGTGCGCCGCAGATACTGATGAACGTGCGTGACGTCGCGAAGGAGCGGCTCGAGCACGCCGACGCGGTGTGGGACGAGGTTCTTCGCGTCGAGAACGAGCTCGGCTTGGACGGGCGGGTGCTGGTCCGGCCCTCAGGGACCGAGGCGGTGGTCCGCGTGATGGTCGAGGCGACCACGGAGCACGCCGCGCGCTCCGCCGCGGAGCGGATCGCGAAAACCGTGCGCGAGACGCTCGGCCGCTGAAGCGCCGACCAAGGGCGTCCGAGCGTGTCAGACAATGTGACGACACATTTGACGAGCCTTGTCTGACGCCGCTGGGAGGTAGGCATCTCCGAAAGCTAGTGCTGAACGAGGCCCCATGGCCGGGCCGGTACACTGGGCGGACACCATGTGCGGCATCGTTGGTTACGTCGGCAGCGAGCAGGCGCTTCCCATCCTGATGGACGGGCTGTCGCGGCTCGAGTACCGGGGCTACGACTCGGCCGGGGTCGCGATCGTCGACGGCGAGATCGACGTGGTCCGCAAGGCCGGCAAGCTCGAGATCCTCGAGAAGGAGCTGGCGCTCCGCGACGTCGCCGGCTCGACCGGCATCGGCCACACCCGCTGGGCCACACACGGCGGACCGAACGACTCGAACGCCCACCCGCACCGCGACTGCACCGGCCGTATCGCGCTGATCCACAACGGCATCATCGAGAACTTCCTGGAGCTGCGTGAGGAGCTCGAGCGCGAGGGTCACGTACTCCAGTCGGAGACCGACACCGAGGCGATCGCCCACCTGATCGAGGCGGCCTACGACGGCGACCTCGTCGCGGCGTTCCGCTCGGCGCTGAAGCGGCTCGACGGCGCGTTCTCGCTCGCCGTCGTCTCGGCCGACCATCCCGGCGTCGTCGTGGCGGCGAAACGCACCTCGCCGCTGCTCGTCGGCAAGGCGGACCACGGCACGATGCTCGCGAGCGACCCGCCGGCGCTGCTGCCGTACACCCGCGACATGGTGCACATCCACGACGACCAGGTCGTCGTGATCACGGCCGACGGCTACACGATCACGACGCTCGACGGCGAGCCGGCCGAGGGCGAAGCGGTCCACGTCGACTGGGACCTCCAGGCCGCCGAGAAGGCCGGCTTCGACCACTTCATGCTCAAGGAGATCTACGAGCAGCCCGACGCCGTCGCCGACACGCTTCGCGGGCGCACCATCAGCGGACGGCTCCATCTCGACGAGCTGCGCATGGACGAGGCCGACATCCGCGAGGTAGACAAGGTCTTCGTCGTCGCGTGCGGCTCCTCATACCACGCGGCGATGGTCGCCAAGTATGCGATCGAGCACTGGACCCGTATCCCGTGTGAGATCGAGCTTTCGAGCGAGTTCCGCTACCGAGATCCCGTGCTGGATCGCGACACGCTCGTGATCGCGGTGTCGCAGTCGGGCGAGACGATCGACTCGCTCGAGGCCGTCCGCCACGCGAAGGACCAGCACGCGAAGCTGATGAGCGTCGTGAACGTGGTCGGGTCGTCGATCGCGCGCGCCTCCGACGCGGTCCTGTACACGCACGCCGGGCCCGAGATCGCCGTCGCCTCGACGAAGGCTTTCGAGACGCAGATGGTCGCGCTCAAGCTCATGGCGCTGTATCTGGCGCAGGTTCGCGCGACGTTGTACCCGGGAGAGATCGCGGATCTGGTTCGCGAGATGGGACGGCTGCCCGAGCTGCTCGAGCGCACCCTCGCGCTTCGCGAGCCGGTGCGCGCGATCGCACGCGAGATCGTCGACGCGCGCGATGTGCTGTTCCTCGGCCGCCACGTCGGCTACCCGATCGCCCTCGAAGGCGCTTTGAAGCTCAAAGAGATCTCGTATCTGCACGCCGAGGGGTACGCGGCCGGCGAGCTCAAGCACGGGCCCATCGCGCTGGTCGAGCCGGGCGTGCCGGTCGTAGCGGTCGCGACCCAGTCGCACGTGTACCAGAAGGTGCTGTCAAACATTCAGGAGGTGAAGGCGCGGGGCGCGCTCGTGATCGCTGTGGCGACCGAGGGGGACACGGAGATCGGCCGGCACGCCGATCACGTGCTCGAAGTCCCGAAGGTGCACCAGCTCTTCACCCCCGAGCTCGTGGCCGTTCCGTTGCAGATGCTCGCGTATGAGATCGCGGTCCTGCGCGGCTGCGACGTGGACCAGCCGCGGAACCTCGCCAAGAGCGTCACCGTGGAGTAGCGGTGCTCCCCGTCCTGACCGCGGAGGACGTGCGGCGCCAGGACGCCGCGTGCGAGGCGCGCGGGATATCGACCGCGACCCTGATGGGCAACGCAGGATCCGCCGTGGCGCGAGCCGCGCGCGAGCTGCTCGGCGGAACCTACGGGCGGCGCGTCGTGATCGTCTGTGGGAAGGGCAACAACGCCGGCGACGGGCTGGTGGCCGGCCGGTGGTTGACGTCCTGGGGCGCGCACGTCTCGGCGGTCATGCTGCTGGGCACCGATCTTCGAGGGGCCGCGCGCGAGGCGATGGAGGCGTTCCCCGGGCGGATCCACGGGCCCGAACGTCTCGGTCGCGAGCTGAGTCGTGCGGACCTCCTGCTCGACGCGATCTTCGGAGTCGGGCTGTCGCGGACCCCAGAGGGTGCGGCCGCTCCGGCGATCGAACATCTCGGGTCTGGTTCGGTCCCCGTCGTCGCGGTCGATCTGCCGAGCGGCGTCGACTCGGATACCGGAGCGCTCGTCGGCGGACGGGCCGTGCGCGCGGCAATGACCGTATCGCTCGGCGGCTTGAAGCCGGGTCTGCTGTTCGAGCCCGGACGTTCCGCCGCCGGCCGGGTCGAGATCGCCGACATAGGGATCCCCGACGACCTGCGGGCCGGGACGGCTTCCGCGCTTGAGGCGTCCGACGTGAGCGCGCTGCTGCCAAGACGGCGGGCGTCGTCGAACAAGCGGCGGGTGGGGACGGTGCTGCTGGTGGTCGGTTCGCGTGGGCTCCCCGGGGCGGCCGCGCTGACCGCGGGCGCCTGCGTTCACGGCGGCGCCGGGCTGACGGTGGTCGCGGCGCCCGAGTCGGTCGTTCCCACGATCATCGGCCGCGTGCCCGAGGTCACCGCGATCCCGTTGCCGGAGACGGGCGACGGAACGATCGACCCCAAGGCCATCGAGCTGCTCCGGCCGCGGCTCGGCGAGTTCCACGTCGCCGCTCTCGGTCCCGGCCTGTCCACGCACCCCGCCACCGCCGAGCTCATCCGCGCGCTCGTGAGCGAACTGGAGCTGCCTCTCGTGCTCGACGCCGACGCGCTCACGGCGTTCGCCGGCGCGTCCGAGCTCGTCGCGCGAAGCCCGGCGTCGAAGGTTCTGACCCCGCACACGCGCGAGCTTTCCCGGCTCGTGAGCCGGCCCGACGAAGAGATCGAGGCCGATCGCCTCGCGGCCGCGAGAGATGCCGCGGCCCGGCTACAAGCCGTCGTGCTCCTGAAAGGCCCGGGAACCGTCATCGCGGACCGGGAGGGCGTCTCGTTCGTCAACCCAAGCGGGGGACCTTCGCTTGCGCAAGGCGGAACCGGCGACGTGCTGACCGGGCTGACCGCCGCGCTCCTGGCGCAGGAGCTGCAGGTGGGCGAGGGGCGTGCGGATCTGCTCACTACGGCGGCCGCCGCGTGGATCCACGGCCGCGCCGGCGATCTCGCGGCCGAGCGCTTCGCGCCACATCCGGCGAACGCGTCGATGCTGATCGAGCTGCTCCCCGAGGTCTTCCACGAGGTCGCCGGGTGACGCGCCCCGCCTGGGTCGAGATCGACCTGCGCGCCGTCGGCGCCAACGTCCGCGCGATCATCGAGCATCTGACGCCGCGGACCGGCTACCTCGCGGTCGTGAAGGCGAATGCGTACGGGCACGGCGATGTGCCGGTCGCGATCGCCGCGCTGCGGGCCGGCGCGTCGTGGCTCGGCGTGATCTTGGTAGACGAGGCGATCCGGCTGCGCGAGGCGGGCATCGAGGCTCCGATCCTCCTGCTGCACGAGCCACCGCCGGACCGGGGCGACGACGTGGTCCGCCACCGTCTCACGCCCAGCGTTTTCACCGAGCAGGGGATCGCGGCGCTCGGCGAAGCCGCCGAGCGCGCGAATACTGGCGTGTCCGTGCATCTCAAGGTCGACACCGGCCTGAACCGGCTGGGGGTGCCGCACGAGCAGCTCGAGGGATTCGCCAAGGCGCTCGCGAGCGAACCGCGGCTCAATATCGAAGGCGTCTTCTCGCATTTCGCTTTCGCCGACGACCCCGGCAACCCGTTCATCGACACGCAGCTCGAGCGATTCAACGATGCGATCGAGCGGCTGGCCGCGCTGGGGATCAGCCCGCCGATCAAGCACATGGGGAACTCGGCCGCGGCGCTGACGCGGCCGGACGCCCACTTCGACCTCGTGCGGGTGGGGATCGCCACCTACGGCCTGACGCCGGCGCCGGCGCTCGCGGGGATCGTCCCGCTGAGTCCGGCGCTCACCTTGAAAGCGAAGATCGCGATGGTGAAGCACGTCGCGGCGGGGGAGGGCGTGTCGTACGGGCTCCGCTACAAGCTCGAGCGGCCCGGAACGATCGTATCGCTGCCGCTCGGATACGCCGACGGATGGGCGCGCGCGCTGTCGGGCAAGGCGGAGGTGCTCGTCGGCGGCAAGCGATACCCGACCGTCGGGACGGTGTGCATGGATTCCTTCATGGCCGACCTCGGCGCCGACACGTGCGAGGTCGGCGACGAAGCCGTGCTGATCGGCTCGCAGGGTTCGGAACGCATCGCCGCGGAAGACGTCGCCGGACGGATCGGGACGATCAACTACGAAGTCGTCACCTTGCTTACGCAGCGCCTCGACCGCGTATTCCTAGACTAGGCATCCATGGATCCGAAGAAGCGTCGCCGCGGTCTGCTGCTGGGCGCGCTCGCCGCCGGTGCGGCCGTGGGCCTCACGGCGGAGCGGTATCTCGTCGGACGCGATCGCAAGCGCCCCGACCCCGAGGCCAAAGAGCCGTTCGGCGATTTGCGAGGCGAATCGATCGGTCCGTTGCCCTCATTCGACGGGACGCGGCTGCACGTCGAGCAGGCCGGGCCCGCCGGAGGCCCGACGGTCGTGCTCGTCCACGGCTTCTCGCTGAACCTCACGACGTGGCACTACCAGATCCGCGACCTGCCTCCGGCGCACCGCGTGCTGATGTACGACGCGCGCGGCCACGGCCGGTCGGAGAAGGCGCGGGAGGGCGATTGGTCGCTCGAGGCGCTGGCACGCGATCTCGAACACGTGATCCGCTCGCACGGTGGAAGCCATCCCGTCGCGCTGGTGGGCCACAGCATGGGCGGCATGACGGTCCTCAAGTTCGCAGAGCTGTTCCCCGAGCAGATCGGCGCGCGCGTCGGCGCGATCGTGCTCGTCAACACGACCGCCGCCGATGTGATGGGCGGGATGCTGCCGGGGGCCGCCCGGCGGCTGAGCGCAGCGATAAATATGGTGCAGGAAGGTGCCGTTCGGGCACTGGCCTCCAACGCCGGACGGGTCGACCGGCTCCGCGGCCGCTCGCGGGACCTCGCCTACCTGGCGGTTCGGGCGATGGGGCTGGGGCCGAAGGCGATGCCCTCGTTGGTGGAGTTCGTCGACTCGATGCTCGCCGAGACGCCGACCGAAGTCTGGGCGAGCCTGCTGCCCACCCTGCTCGGGTTGGACGTCACCAAGGTGCTCGACGTGATCGACGTCCCGACGCTGGTCGTGTCGGGCTCGCACGACCGTCTGTGCCCGCCGGGCGGGGCCCAGCGGATGGCCAAAGCGATCAAAGGCGCCGAGCTCGCCGTCATCCGGGACGCGGGGCACATGTCGATGCTGGAGCGCCCGCAATCGTTCAACGCGCGGCTGCGCGGCTTCCTCAGCAGGGTGCCGGCGGTGGCCGGTTAGACCTTTGGGGGTCGCGCGGACGCCGCGTAGAATCAGCGCCCGGGGCTATCGGTGACTCGGACGCTCGAAGAGGTCAAGCAAGAGGCGCTCACCTGCACCAAATGCCGGCTCGCCGCCGGCCGGACGCAGGTCGTGTTCGGCGTCGGTCACCCCACCGCCAACCTCATGTTCATCGGCGAGGCGCCCGGCTTCCACGAGGACAAGCAGGGGGAGCCGTTCGTGGGCGCGGCCGGGCAGCTCCTCACGAAGCTCCTCAGTGACATCGGACTTCGTCGCGAAGACGTGTACATCTGCAACACCTTAAAATGCCGGCCACCCGGCAACCGCGACCCGATGCCGGATGAGATCGAGTCGTGCAAACCGTGGCTCAAGGAGCAGATCGATCTCATCGATCCGAGGGTGATCGCGACGCTCGGAAACTTCGCGACCCAGTTGTTGCTCGGCCGCAAGGTCGGCATCACGAAGGTGCGCGGGCAGCGCTTCGACTGGCGAGGACGCGTGCTGATCCCGACGTTCCACCCGGCGGCTATCCTGCGCGGCGGTGCGGCAGGGCTTCAGATGCAGCAGGTTGAGCAGGACTTCCTGCTGATCCGCAAGATCCTCGACGAGACGCCGGAAGAGGCGATCGAGGACCCCGGCGAGCAGCTCGGTCTCTTCTCCCAATGAGGACCCGTGGGCAGACGCATCCGCTGTCGCACGAACACTCCTGACGAGACGAAGGCCGTCGCCGCGGCCGTCGCGCCGGTGATGCTGCCCGGGGACGTCGTCGCGCTCTCCGGAGACCTCGGCGCGGGCAAGACCTGCTTCGTCCAAGGCGCCGCCGCCGCGCTCGGCGTGACCGACCGGGTCACCAGTCCCTCGTTCGTCCTTGTCAAGGAGTACCAGGGGACGTTCCCGATCTTGCACCTCGACGTCTATCGGCTGAGCAACCTCCAGGAGCTCACCGACCTCGGCTACGAGGAGTTCCTCGACCCGCGCTGGGTCGTGTTCATCGAGTGGGGCGACGCGGTCGGGGCGCTCCTGCCGCCGTCCCTGCTCGAGGTCGACATCCGCCGGGGCTCGGGCGAGGAGCGGCTGATCGTCTTCCACGGGCGCGGCCCGGCATGGGAGCGACGCCTCCGCGAGCTCGAGCATGTGCTGGCCGCATGGGACTCCGGCAACGGCAAGGCGGGGGAGAGCGCCTGATGCTCGTGCTCGGGATCGAAACGTCGACCGCGGTGTCGTCGGCGGCCATCGGCAGCGAGCAAGGCACCGTCGCCAGTGCGCTGCTCGGACGTGGCAAGGGCCACGAGCAGTTCCTCGTTCCCGCGATCCGCTTCATCCTCGACGAGGCGGAGATCCCGATGCGCCAGCTCGCCGGGATCGCGGTCGGCGTCGGGCCGGGACTGTTCACCGGCATGCGCGTCGGGGTCACGACGGCGAAGACCATGGCGCAGGCGTTGCGTATCCCGATCGTCGGCATCCCGTCGCTGGACCTGCTGGCGTACTCGGTGCGCTACACCCCGCGGCTCATCTGCGCGTGCGTCGACGCCCGGCGCGGTGAGGTCTTCAGCGCCTTCTACCGCCAGGTTCCCGGAGGGGTGCAGCGGCTCACCGAGTACGTGGCCTGGCCGCCCGGGAGGCTCGCCGGCGAGGTTCAAGCCCGCGGCGAGGAGGTCTTGTTCGTCGGCAGCGGAGCGCTGGTCTATCGCGACAAGCTGAACGCGGCCCGCGCCGAGTTCGCCTCGCAATCCCAGGCGTTCCCTACGGCGGCGGCGTTGGTCGAGCTCGCCATACCGCGATTCATCCGCGAGGACACCGACCCGTTGCTCGAGTTGGAACCACTCTATGTACGCAAGACGGACGCGGAGATCGCCTGGGATCGGCAGGGGGTTGTGATCAAGCGGCCCGATCGGGTGAAGATAGCGAAGAGGAAGACCGACGAGGGTCCCCCCGTGGAGACCGGGAGCGAGAACTGATGGCGCGAGCACCGGCCGAACCGCCCCCCTACCCGTCTCCGATCGTGCTGTCGCCGATGCGGCGCCGGCACGTCCGGGACGTGCTCGGGATCGAGCGATCGGTGTACCCGCGGCCGTGGAGCGCGGCGCTGTTCTTCTCGGAGCTGGCGCAGCGGACATCGCGTCACTATCTGGTCGCGTACTCGGGGAAGACGCTGGTCGGATACGGCGGACTGATGTGTCACCTCGACGAGGGACACATCACGACGCTCGCC
>JBBDRM010000074.1 GCA_040905475.1 Actinomycetota bacterium | reverse complement strand
CGCGGGCGTTCTGATAGTCGCTCACGTACAGCAGCGCGCCGTCGGGCGACAAACCGATCCCGTTCGGCCAGTCGATGCCGGAGCACACGACTTCCGAGCGCCCGTCGGGGTGAAGGAGCCACACGTCGCCGGGGATCACTTGCTCGCCGCCGAACGGTTTGAAGCGCAAGGCTCCGGCGTAAACGCCGCCGTCCGCAGCGACCGTGAGGTCGTTGAAGCCGGTGACGCCCCCGGGTGCGAGCAGCGTGCGCGTCTCGCCGGCGCGGACGTGCGCGAGGTCGCGGCCGCCGACAACGAACCCGCCGTCGGCGTGGAACGCGAGCCCGCCGACACCGCGCCGCTTCGCAACGACCGTCTCCACACCGGCCGTCGTCCAGCGATGAACGCCGCCGCCGAGCGCGTCGGCGAAGGTGACGCTGCCGTCGGGATGCCAGCGCACCGCCTCGACGAGATCGAACCCCCAGACGAGCGCCTCCACGGCGCGGAGCGTAACCGGTTCTCGGTCCCTCAGGCATGGCCCGTGCGGGATGGGGCAAAGTGTCGGATGTGCGCGCGGCGGTGATCGGCCACGTCGAGTGGGTCGACTTCGTTCGGGTCGACCGGCTGCCCTCGGCCGGGGACATCGTGCACGCGCGCGGGACGTGGTCCGAGCCGGCGGGAGGCGGCCCGGTGTCGGCGGTCCAGCTCGCGAAGCTCGCCGGAGCATGCACGTTCTTCACGGCGCTCGGGGACGACGATCTGGGTCACCGGGCGTACGAGGAGCTCACCGCGATGGGCCTTCGGGTCGAGGCTGCGTTCCGTCCCGACCCGACCCGGCGCGCGATCACGCACATCGATCAGAGCGGCGAGCGCACCATCACGGTGCTCGGTGCCAGGCTGTCGCCGTCGGCCACCGACCCGCTGCCGTGGGAGGAGCTCGAGGAAACCGATGCCGTCTACGTCTGCGCGTGCGATCCGGAAGCGATGCGTCTGGCACGGCGAGCGCGCTGCGTCGTAGCGACGTCGCGCATCATCCTCCCGACCCTTCGAGAGTCCGGAGTCGCGCTCGATGCGCTGGTCGGAAGCGCGCTCGACCCGGCCGAGGCCTACCGGGAAGGCGATCTCGATCCCGCGCCGCGACTCGTGGTCCGCACGGAGGGCGCGAAAGGCGGGACGTACGCGCCCGAGGGTGGCGCCACCAAGCGATACGCGCCGGCTCCGGTCCCTGGGGAGGTCGTCGACGCGTACGGCTGCGGCGACAGCTTCGCAGCCGGGCTCGCTTACGCGCTCGCCGGGGGACGCTCGCCCGAAGCCGCGGTCGCGTTCGCAGCACGATGCGGCGCCTCCGTTCTGACGGGCCGCGGCCCCTACGAAGCACAGCCGACCGCCGAACACGCGAAGGGAGAGTGACGTCCCATGGACCGCCTGCCCGCACTCATCGCCGGCAAGGACGTCGAGACCTCCGACTACTTCGTCACCGAGGACCCTTCGAGCGGGAAGCCGCTCGCGGAGGTAGCCCGCTGCGGGAAACCCGAGGTCGACGCCGCGGTCTCCGCCGCTCGTTCCGCCTCCGACGGCGAGTGGCCGGCCACGCCGGCGGCCGAGCGCGGCCGGGCGCTGAAACTGGTCGCCGACCTTATCCGCCGCGACCGCGAAGACCTCGCGCTCACCGAGAGCAGGGACACGGGCAAGCCGCTCCGTCAGGCGCGCACGGACGTCGACGTCGCCGCCCGCTACTTCGAGTTCTACGGCGGGATCATCGACGCGTTCTACGGCGAGACGATCCCGCTCTCCGATGAGCTGCTCGCGTACACCTTGCGCGAGCCGTTCGGCGTGACGGCGCACATCGTGCCGTGGAACTATCCCATCCAGATCAGCGCGCGCACCGTCGCGCCCGCGCTCGCCGTCGGCAACTGCTGCGTGCTCAAGCCGGCGGAAGAGGCGCCGCTCACCGCGCTCCGTCTGAGCAGGCTCTGTCTTGAGGCCGGCCTGCCGCCGGGCGCGCTCAACGTCGTGCCCGGCTTCGGGGAGGAGGCCGGCGCACCGCTCGCCGCGCACCCCGGCATCGATCACCTGTCGTTCACCGGATCGCTGGAGGTCGGGAAGCTGGTCCAGAAAGCCACCGCCGACAACGTCGTCCCCGTCGCGCTCGAGCTCGGCGGGAAATCGCCGAACGTGGTGTTCGGCGACGCCGACCTCGACGCCGCATTGCCGGTGATCGTGAACTCCATCCTTCAGAACGCCGGTCAGACGTGCAGCGCAGGCTCGCGGCTGCTCGTCGACGAACGGATCCACGACGAAGTCGTCTCGGCGGTCGCGGACCGCTTCGCCGCCGTGCGCATCGGCCCCGGACCCGAGGATCCCGATCTCGGGCCGCTGATCAGCAAGCAGCAGCTCGAGCGCGTCCGCGGGTTCGTCGATGGGACGCGGGATCGGGCGCGGCTCATCTTCGGCGGAACGTCGCCGGAGGGTCTCGGCGGCGGCTACTACTTCTCGCCCACGCTGTTCGACGAGGTGTCCCCCGACGCTTCGATCGCACGCGAGGAGGTGTTCGGACCCGTGCTCGCGGTCACGCCGTTCCGCGAGCTGGACGAGGCGATCCGTCTGACGAACGCAACCGACTACGGGCTCGTTACGGCCGTATGGACCCGGGACGTCACGACGGCGCACCGACTTGCCCGCGCGGCCCGGTCGGGTCAGGTATACGTGAACACGTACGGCGCGGGCGGCGGCGTCGAGCTGCCGTTCGGCGGCTTCAAGCGCTCGGGGTACGGCCGCGAAAAGGGCTTCGAGGCCTTGCACACGTACAGCCAGGTCAAGACCGTCACGATCCGCCTGCCCGGGAGGTCCGGATGACCGACACACGAAGCACTCGTATGCGGCCTCGTTGGACCGACCTCGCGACCACGGGGTTCATCCTCGCGGCCCTCGGTCCTTTGCTGCTTCTCATCGCGGTGCTCGGGTGGGGCGTCGACAGCGAAGGAGAGGTCGGCTTCTTCGGAGCCGTCCTCGGGATCGCCGTCGTCGCCGCCATCCTCTCCCGGTTCCCGGCGATATGGGCGAAGATCGCGAGCATCCTGCTCGCCGTCCTGATGATGGGCGGGCTCTGGTGGACGATCTTCGGTCTGTTCGCCGGGCCGTCGAGCTTCTTCGACTTCATGTCGGGGGTGCTCGTGCTTCCGGGCGCGCTGCTTGCACTTGTCGGAAGCGTCCGCGCGCTCATGGCGGCCCGTCGTGGAGACCTCCGACCGAGCCCCGAGGGCGGCGAGCGCAAGACGATGCGCACCGCGCTCGTGATCGTGGGCCTGGCGGCCCTCGTGTCGGGGATCCTAACCGTTACCGGACGGACGACGGTTGCGGACTCATCTTCCGCGGTCGCGACCGTTCTCATGAAGGACTTCGAGTTCTCCCCAACGGAGGTGTCCGTCTCCGGCGGATCGGCGGTGCTCGTGCGCAACGACGATCCGTTCCTGCACACGTTCACCGTCGACGATCTTGCGATCGACGAGGCGATCACGCTCGGCAGCGAACGGCTCATCACGATCCCGGCGAAGCCCGGCACGTACATCCTTTACTGCAAGCCGCATGTCTCCGACACGGAGCGCCCGGATCCGGACGACATGGTCGCGACGCTGCGCGTCACCTAGCGGCGTGGATACCGGCCTCGGTCCGATGGAGCTGTACCACGTCGGGATCGTCGTGCACGACCTCGACGATGGGATGCGCCGGTTCGGAGATCTGCTCGGTATCGGGCGGTGGGTCACCTTCGAGACGGCGATGCCGTCGCGCTATCGCGGTGAGGAGGTCACGGCCGGAGCGCGCGCCGCTTACGGGAACGCGGGACCCTCGTACGTCGAGCTGGTACAGCCGACGAGCGGACCGTGGACCGCTCAGGCGTTCCTCGAGGAACGCGGCGAGGGCGTTTACCACCTCGGGTATTGGGTCGACGACGTGCCCGACGCGATCCGGCGCGCGGACGCGGCGGGCCTGGGCGTGGATTGGTCCGCAGAGGCGGATGGGAAGCCATTCGTCGTCTACCTCGACGCCGTCGGCGGCGTCCACATCGAGCTTGTAGCCGCGTCGGTGCGACCCATCATCGAGGCACGTTTCGCCGAACGCTGAGCCGTGATCGCAGTTCGCGTGCTCGAGCTCTGACCGGAGCCGCTACGGGGCGACGCACCAGTCGAAGTTGAAGAGACTGGGCACGCGCGGGATCTGATCCTCGACCCCGGGACGACACAGCAGATACGGGCCACCGTTCATCACGTCGATGATCTCGCCGGTCAGCCAGAAGTGCGCCTTCTGGTCGCCGGCACTCGGGTCGCGTCGCGGATCCTCGTGCGGATCCCCTCCGTCGGGTAGCGGCGGAACGTTCCAGTTCGGCGGCAGCAGGCTGCCCGAATCCCAGTAGACCAGCGCCGAGCCGTTCCAGGGCAAGATCGCTCCGCCGCCGTCACGAGCGAACGGCGTGAGGCCGAAGAACGGATCGATCTCCCAGTGCCGGCCGGGCATCAGCGCGGTGTCCATCACGCGAGCGCCGATCGTGCGGGCCTCGACCTCCGCCGAGAAGTTCGTCACCTGGAAGTCCCCGAGCGCTGCGTGGAGCAACACTTGATGGGCCGGCGTGTTCGGCAGAGGGTCGCTCGACATGTGCTGGGCGTAGCCGTTCCCTTCCCCGCGATCCCAGAGCATCTGCAGAAGGGCCATGACGAGCTGCTGTTCCTGCTTGTTCGGGAACATCGTGTACAGCAGCGACGAGTACGACGGAAGGACGTCCTCGGTGTTGATCAGCGGCCCTTCCCAGTCGACGGAACGGTTCAGCAGCGTCGAATAATTCATCCCGAGCACGCCGAGCACCGATCGCGTGAAGTCCACGCCGAGCGCCGTCAGCGCCGCGCCCATGATCCCGCCCTGGCTGTTCCCATCGTAGAAGAGCTCGTTGGCCTCTATGATCGGCGTGCCGGCCGTCTGGAACGCCGGGTCCGAGGCGAGACCTTGCGGATGGGCCATCGCTCGCCCCAACACCAGGAAGTTGAGGAATCCCTGCTGCGCGCGATCGATCATCGACGGCATGTTCGACGGGTCCAACAGCGTCACCACCGCGTTCGCGATGTCGTACTCGGCGAAGCCCATCCAGTTCACCGCGCAGGGCATGAAGTTGCGCTCCCGGTCGCGCTCGGTTGATCCGCCGGCGGACTCGAAGCGGCTGCCGAGCAGGCCGTGCCCGTAGAGCATGGGATGCGCAGGGGTCGACGCGGTCGCAAGCTCCGGGATCGAGCAGACGAAGGGCACGTCGATCGTCGACAAGATCGGGTTCTGCTGCGGGAGGTCTTCCAGCCCGTAGTAGAAGCGGCCGGTGGGGATCGCTTGGCCGGGAAGGCTGTCGCCCGCCGGCGTGTCGACCGGAGACGTGATCTCCTCGGGGACCGGCTGCGGCGGGAGGAACAAGAAGTTGGGAACGGTCACCGTGCCCTCGACCGTGCGTAGCTTTGTCGGGTTCGAGGGTTCGTCGGTGACCGACGTGATCGCGAACTTCGGCGACTCACCCTGGATGACGCCGTCGGACAAGTCTGTGTCACCGAGCTGAGCGAACGCCGTGTCCCGGATGTGGAGCACGCGTTCGCTCAAGTTCCGTTCGGACGCGACGGTGAACTCCCACGCGAGGAAGAGTTCCGATCGGTCAAACGCGACGCCGCGGGCGGTTTCGGCTTCCCCGATCTCGGAGATGATGCGATCCATCTCCGGCCGGCGCGCCTCCTCGAACGTGGGGTCGAGCGGGCCCGGCGTGCCGTCTCTGTAGGCGGCGAACTGCGCCGCGGCCGGGATGGTCCCGCCCTGCGCATCCTTCATGTTCCGCAGCGCGACGAGGTAGCGGTGTCCTTCCAAGAAGTTGATCGCGGGTCGCAGGATCAACAGCCGCTCGTCCTCCGCCGTCCCGGCGTTCATGTCGAGCTCCGACCAGAACGGCCAGCGCTCGCCGGTCGTCGCGTCGACCAGGAGCATGGGCGCGTCGTGAGCGGCGTAGCGGCCGATGTCGGCCAGGTGGTCGCGCGGATCGTTCGGCCCGCCGACGCCCGCGCCCGTCATGCCCGCGGTCCCCCACGTCTGATACAGGTCGAGGCCCGGCACGAACGTCAGGACCATCGAGCCCGGCGAGAAGCCGTCGTTGCGGTTCCACTCCTCCGGAATGATCGGCTTCACCATCAGGCCGCGCGGCATCTCGAGCAGCCCGAAGTCGATGCGGCGGCCGGTATCGGTGGTCGGGTCCGCTTTGGTGAACCGATCGTTCGGGAAAGGCAGCAGGCAGAGCGCCGTATCAAGCGGGTCGCATGGGAGCCGGGTCGCCGAAGCGGCCGGCAGCGGGGCGATCGACGTCAGGCCGGCCAGCAGCGCGGCGGCGAGGACGGCTCGGCTCAAGCGTCGGGTGCGTCGCATCAGATCAGGCCTCTCCTTGGGGGACTGAGCGTCGGATTCGACACGCGACGCCGGACTTCCTCTTTGGGACGGTTCGGGGCCGTAGCCAGGAGATGAGGCGTCCCGCGGGGAATTCCCGAGTTCGAGCGGATCGAGCGGGGAGGAACCATGGCAAGGAAACGGGCGCCGGTCGTCGGGATCCTCATCGCGCTCCTCGCGCTGACCGGGCTCCCCGGCACGGGGCGGGCCGCCGTGCCGAACCCGGCGGTCAAGGGTCCGATCGGGGCAACCGGTATCCACGGGTACCCGCTCTGGGACAGCTGGTTCTCGCTCGCAGAGCTCGGGTATGAGGAAGCCGAGTACTTCATCTCGGGGACGGCCCGGAACCTCGACACCGGCGCGACCGCGCCGTACACCACGCGCATCATCGTGACCCGACCTTCGTCTCCCGATCGCTTCAGCGGGACGGTCCTCCTCGACTGGGTCAACGTCACCGCCCAGTTCGAGAACGCCGTGGACACGATCACGACGCACGAGTTCCTGCTGCGCGAGGGATGGGCCTACGTCCACGTCAGCGCGCAGGCGGCCGGGATCTGCTGCACGCCGCTCACGCCGAAGATCTGGGATCCGGTCCGGTACCGCGCGTTGTCCCATCCCGGCGATGATTACTCCTTCGACATCTTCTCTCAGGTCGCGCAGGCGATCCGCTCCCCTGCCGGCGTCGACCCGATGGACGGGCTGACGGTGGAGCGTGTTCTGGCGGCGGGGCAATCGCAGTCCGCCGGCCGGCTGTACGGATACGTCACCGAGGCGCAGGCGGCGGCCGGGGTCATCGACGGATTCCTGATCCACGGCGGCGGGAGCAAGACATACGACGCGCCGCCGGCCGCTCCGGTCCTGCATCTGCTCAGCGACGCAGAGGCTTCGCCGGAGAGTCCCAACACGAGCACGAACTACCGGCTCTGGGAGATCGCCGGCACCGCACACTCCGACTTCTACATCGGCTACCACCAGGTGGTTGGGCAAGGCCCGCGCTTCGCCGGCGCGCCCAAGCGGCCGGCGTCGGCCGACGATCAACTCCACGTGGTCGCGGGCAACTACGGCGAGCAGCCCCACCCGCTTCAGCTTGCCTGCATCCTCGCCGGAGCGGCGTTCCCGATGCGCTACGCGGCCGCCGCGGCCCTCCATCACCTGGACGCCTGGGTCGAGACCGGCGTCGCACCCGCGAACGGCCCGCGCTTCGCCTTCACCGCCGCGGGCACGCTGGCAAGGGACACGTTCGGCAACGCCGAGGGTGGCGTACGCTTGCCGCCGATCGACGTGCCCGTCGCGAGCTACGTTTCGACGCTGTGCGGGCTCGGCGGGATCACGATCCCATTCACCGACCTGCAGTTGCGGCTCCTCTATCCGAGCCACGCCGTCTACTACGCGAAGATGGTCGCGGCGACGAACGCGACCGTGAGCACGGGCTTCATGCTGCCGCCGGATGCGGTGGACCTTTTGAAACGAGCCTGTGCGGCGAAGTCTCGCTGGCTGCTCGCCGCAACTCCCTGCTAGGCGCGCTACTTCAGGAGCGCGTCGAGGTAGTCGACCGTTCGGCGCATCGACTTCGTCCATTGCGGCCCGAACGCGTGTTGTTCCCCCTCGTAAACGAAGTATCGAACGTCCTTCCCGGCGGCGCGGAGCGCTGCGGCGGTCTTGTCCGACCAAGCGATGGGACAGCTCTCGTCCTCGGTCCCGTGATGGATCACGACGGGCACGGCGATCCGATCGAAGAAGTTCACGCTGGAGACGTTACGCCAGAACTCGGGGTTGTCCTCCGGAGACCCGTACTTGTCCGAGATCCGCTCAGCGAGTGCGCGTCGATCCTCGTCCCTGCGGAACCACTTGTTGAAGTTGTCGACCGTGTCCGAGCTCACCGGCGCCCACACCACGACCGCGTCGACCAGATCCGGCCGTGCGACCGCGGCGTTGAAGGTGACCGCGCCGCCCATCGAACGGCCGAGCAGCCCGACATGCTCACGATCCAGATACGGAAGCGCGGATCGCTTGATGGCCATCACTGCGTTGAGTGCGTCTTCCGCGTAGCCGAGCCGAAGGCCCATCTCGAAGTTTGGGTCGTCGTCCGACGCCGCGTGATTGCGGTAGTCGATGTGCAGGACGACGTACCCCTCCCGAGCGAGGTAGTCCTGCTCGCGCCGCATCCCCTGGCCGTTCACGTAGATGTCGGGATCGATGTATCCGTGGTTCAGGACGAGCGCGGGGAACGGTCCCTTCCCCTCGGGCACGTTCATGATCCCAGAGATCGTGAGATCCCCGCTCTTGTACGTGACGAAGTAGCGCGTGTAGGTGCTCGTCGTCGCGAGAACCTTTCCGACCTTCAGGTTCCGGCCGGTGTACTCCTTCTGCATCAGCGCCTCGAGCGAGACGGGATGCGGCGGCGGCGAGGTGACCGTCGGGACCGGGCTCGTAGCAGACGACGTCGAAGGACTGGAGATCGGGCCCGACTGCTTGGTCTGCGGCGTCTGCGTGCAGCCGACCAGAGCCAGGAGTACGACCAGCGACGAGAGCCGGCGCACGAGGTTCTTCACGGGTCCATCATCGCCGAAGGCTCACCACTCTGTAATACGAGTGACCCCCCGGCGGGGTTCGACCCAGGCTCGTATGCTCTGGACACGCTCGAGCTCGCCGAACAATCGGAGCATCAGCGTCAAGACGACGTTCGCGTGATGCTCGACCCGGCCGGGCATCCGTTCTGCCTCTACGCAGGTAAGGAGGACGGAACCGAGGTAACCGCGTGACTCGAACTGGTTAGATCCCGGCCCACGCCTCGAGGAATGCCAGCGTGACGAGAGCTGCGTTGTCGGCGGCGAGCTGCCGGTAGAAGAAGAACTGTGCCGGGAAGTCGGGCAGGCGCAGCGGATCGCCCTTGCCGTCGGACAGCGAGCGGAAGGCGATAAACGGGATCCCGGCCGCGGTCGAGACCTTCGCCACCGCTGCGGTTTCCATGTCCTCAGCGGCGTATTCGGTCGTAGCGGGCGGCGGTGACTCGAAGTACCCGAAGAAGAAGTCGGGATCAACGAATGGCCGGACGTCCTCGACGAACTTCTGTACGTCCGGGGCGGTGAGCGGAGCACGGCACGGCTCGCAGCCGAAGATGTCGCCCCCGCCCGGGATGCACGGCCACCGCCGGCCGTTGAAGGAATCCGCGCTCTTGCCGTCGCCGTGGAAGGTGATCTTCGGCGCGTTCGGCATGCGGATCGTCCGGACGATCGCCGGATCGACGCCCACACACGCGAGGTCTCCGATCGGCACACGACGCGTGAGGTGCACCGCCGCGCTCGCCTGTTCGGCCGTCGCGAACATCGCCGGATCGACGACGAACCAGGTCGTGCCGTCCATCGTCCAACGATCCGGCACCGCGACGTCTCCGATGTTGGTGGTCCCGCCAGAGACGCCTGAGAAGACCACGCCGGTGATGGCGGTTTCGCCGCCGCAGCTGAAGTGCGCGAACGCGTTCGTCGTCGTCACCTCCGCGTTGACGAGCCCGATCCCGCTCAGCGCGAGGACCACGTCGTTGCCGCGAAGCGTCCCCACGAAGAAGCGGCGTCCCTCGATCTCCTCGATCCCCCCGATATCCGCCTGCGTCAGCAGCATGTCGATCTCGCCGGGGAACGCGGAGAGCACCAGGAGCCGCGGAGCGCAGAGGTCCACGGCCGCCTCGCTCGGCCCGAAGCCCAGAGCCAGCAAAGCCAGCGCGAGCGGCAGGAAGCGTCTCATCCCGAGGAAGGTTCTGTACCCGCGCCCCGCGTTCCTCCCCCGCCCTCGAGGGATGACAAAGAGAAGGACCCCCGCCGTCCGGCGGGGGTCCAGATCTCACGGGATCACGGGACGGCTACGAACTCGTCCAGGAACGAGCGGGCGTCCGCGATGTCCAGGCGCTGGAACCCGCCGACGCTCTTGCAGAACTGGCTTCCGCCCCAACTGGTGTCGGCCACGATGAACCCACCGTGGAACGCCGGACCGCCCGAGTCGCCGAAGCAAGTGCCTCCGCCCTCCTTCGAGTCGTTCTCGTTCTCGTTGAGCATCAAGGTTTGGGACGTCAGGTTCTGCCCGACGGCGGTGGTGAACCGCCGCGTCCGATCGGCTACCGCCGTGGGCTTCTGAGGTCCGCCTTCCGGCTTCTCGAAGAAGACGCCGTATCCGACGACCTCGAACACCTGCTTGTTGAGCCCATACTTCTCCGCCTTGACGCCGTCGAGGTATCCGGCCGGAGGCAGCTTCGCCGGTGTCGCAGCGGTGTACGGCGCGTCGAGCACGACGACGCCGACGTCGTGCAGGTCGTTCAGCTGCAGCTCGCCGTCCCAAAGCGGATGCGCGTGCGGCGTTCCGGCGAGCCATCCTGCCGGAGCGGAGGTGTATCCCGTCTGCGACATGCCGTCGCCTGCGTCGTCCGCCGCGCGCGGTGTCGGTGTCGGCGCGACCGTGTCGAACGTAACGATGCTCTTGCCGCGCACGCCATCGGTGCAGTGCGCTGCAGTCACGAGGACGGTGGAGGAAACCAGCGTGGCCGTGCACCGGAATCGACCATCCGGCTGATAGAAGACGATCATCGCGACGTTCGGGTGGTTGTTTCCGTCGAGCTCGCCGCCGGTGATGGCAGCTGCCGGCATCGCGGCCGCAGCCAACATGCCGAGCGCGAGCACCAGGAGCACGGACGCGCGTCTCATAGAGAACCCCCCTCTGTGCTGCGCCATCCCCCAGACGACGGAACCCACAGTAGCGCCGTTCCTTGTGTCGGCGCCACGACGCCGACGACGCGCCGCTTGAATACCGAACCGGCGAAGCATGGCTCCGGCACGCTACCCTTGCCTCGCTCATGCCCGTCCCTCCGCAGAACATCCGCAACGTCGCGCTCGTCGCCCATGTCGATCACGGCAAGACGACGCTCGTCGACGCGATGCTGCGTGCCTCGGGAGTCATCCGCGCCGGAGCGGTATCGCCCGACAGGGTCATGGATTCCGGCGATCTCGAGAAGGAGAAGGGCATCACGATCTTCGCCAAGGCAGCTCAGATCCCGTGGAAGGGCCACACGATCAACCTCGTCGACACCCCGGGCCACGCGGACTTCGGCGGTGAGGTGGAGCGTGCGCTTGCCATGGTGGACGGGATCTTGCTCATCGTCGATGCCTCGGAAGGCCCCCTTCCCCAGACCCGTTACGTGCTCGGAAAGGCGATGCGTCGTGGCCTGGCGTCGATCGTCGTGCTCAACAAGGTCGACCGCAAGGACGCGCGAACGTCCGAGGTTCTCGACGAGGTCTACCAGCTCTACTTCGACCTCGAGGCCCAGGATCACCACATCGACTTCCCGGTCATCTCGGCGATCGCTCGTGAAGGGCGGACGATGCCCGACGTCGGCATGCCGCCCGAGGATGCGACGCTCGAGCCGCTCCTCGACGCGATCATCGCGTCGGTACCCGCGCCCGAGGGCAACCCATCCGAGCCGCTCCAGGCGCTCGTGACGAACCTCGACGCGTCCGACTACCTGGGACGTCTCGCGGTCGGGAGGGTCGTTCAAGGAACGCTCCGCGCCGACGGTCTCATAGCGCTGTGCCGAGACGACGGCTCCACCGAGCGCCGCAAGCTCACCGCACTCGAGACGTTCCGCGGGCTCGACCGCGAACGCGTGGACGAGATCGGCGCCGGCGATCTCTTCGTCGCCGCCGGGATCCCCGACGTCGAGATCGGCGACACGCTCGCCGACCCCGACAATCCCGTGGCCCTCGCCAGGCTGATCGTCGACGAGCCGGTTCTCCGCATGACGTTCGGGGTTTCGACTTCGCCGCTGTCTGGACGCGAGGGCAAGTTCCTGACCAGCCGCCATCTTCGCGAGCGGCTGGCGCGTGAGGTCCTCGGCAACGTGTCGATCCGGGTTCGCGAGACCGAGTCGCCGGAGGTACAGGAGGTCGCCGGTCGCGGAGAGCTGCAGCTCGCCGTGCTGATCGAGACCGTGCGCCGCGAGGGCTACGAGTTCCAGGTGTCCCGCCCGGAAGTCATCACCCGGACGATCGACGATGTCCTGCACGAGCCGGTCGAGCGCGGCATCGTCGATGTGCCCGGCGATCACGTCGGGACGGTGTCCCAAGCGCTTGCGCCGCGCAAGGGACGCGTGCTCGACATCCGGCCCGGCGATCAAGGGCGCTCGATCGTGACCTTCGAAGCTCCGGCCCGCGGGCTGCTCGGCTTCCGGACGCTGCTCCTGCAAGCGACGCGAGGGACGGCATTGCTGCACCTTCACGCCGCGGGTTGGATCCCGTGGACCGGCGAGCTTCCGCATCGGTCGGGAGGAGCGATGGTCTCCGACCGCAGCGGCAAGGCGACCGCGTACGCGCTCGACGCGCTTCAGCCTCGCGGCGAGCTCCTGATCGGGCCCGGCACCGAGGTCTACGAAGGCATGGTCGTCGGCGAGCACGCCCGCCCCGACGAGCTTGTCGTCAACGTCACCCGCGAGAAGCAGAAGACCAACATCCGCGCCGCCGGCTCGGACGATGCGATCAAGCTCGAGCCGCACCGCGAGCTGAGCGTCGAGACCGCCATCGAGTTCATCGCGGCCGATGAGCTGGTCGAAGTGACCCCCGAGTCGCTCCGGGTTCGGAAGCGGCTGCTCGACCGTCGCGTCCGGGAGCGCGCCTTCAAGAAGGCACCCTAGGGAGGAGAACCGCTCCACGGCCCCGAACCGAACCAGCGTGAAGCCTCGGCTCATGGCCCTCCTGCTCTTCCTCGGCGCGCTCTCTCCTGCGCTTTCTTCGAGCGCCACAGCCTGCGTCGAGTCGCCGAGGCTCGATCCTGCGAACCCCGTCTTCGAACTGCAAGAGCAGCGGTTCGGGTTCCACGACGAGGAGCTCGTGCTGTGTTCGGACGGCGCGACGAGTCCGGTGCACATCGCGGCCCGTCTCTGGGTCCCGGAGAGCTGCCCCGGCGTCGGTGGCTGCGCCGGCGTGGTGATCGCGCACGGCTTCGGCTTCGCGAAGGAGCTGACCTTCGCCGACATGCTCCAAGCCGTGCAGCGCGGCATGTACGTGTTGAGCTACGACGTCCGGGGGCAAGGCGCTTCGGGCGGGCAAGCCGCGTTCCTCGGACGGGACGACATAGCCGACCAGGCCGCCGTCCTCGCCTGGTGGCACGCCAGCGTTCAACCGACCAGGACCGCGTTCTACGGGCTGTCGCAAGGCGGCTGGCTCTCGTGGGCGGCTTCGGTCTACAACTGCGGCGCGGCGCGTGCCGCGAGCTACGACTCCACGATCCCATGCGACGAAGGCGGCCGGTGGATCGACGCGATCGCGCCCGTTCAAGGGCCGACGGAGTACCTCGACGACGGCATCTGCCCCCTCTTCGCCGTCGAGGCGCTCGCGTACTCGCGGTTCAACCCGATGCTGGCCGGATCGCTCGCGTCGTGCGTGACTACCGGCCGGCCCGGAACGGTTCCCGACATCTTCGTCGACATCGCGCATCGGCTCGATCGCATCGACGTTCCCGTCTACGCCGTGACGAGCTTCTACGACCGTCTCATCCTGCCGCAGCTCGTCACCTCCGCCTACGAGGTCTTGCACGCGCGCACGCTCGATGCCGGCGACGATCTGTTCGGCGTGGACGTGCGCCTGACCATCTCGAACGACGGCCACGGAGCCGTCGGCGGGAATTTCGCCGTGATCGGCGACGTGTTCACCTGGATCCAGAACCAGATCGCCGGCGGCCCGCCGCTCCGCGACGCGACCGTCGCGATCGCGCAAGAGTGGGACGGCAACGCGTTCCGGCTCGAGCACGGGTGGCCGGTCCCCGGATCGGCGACCCAGACGTTCTATCTCGCGAACGGCGCGCTCACCGCGACGCCGGCCGCCGCCCCGCCCGAGGAGCTGCGCAACCTTCCGGTCCTCGCGAGTCCGCCCGAGGCGCCGTTCATCGGAACGATCGTGAACACGAACAACGACGCTGCGATCCCGCGTATGCGACTCGTTTATACGACGGAGCCGCTCGCGCAGACGGCGGAGTTCACCGGCCAACCGTCGGCAACGATCTACGTTTCGTCGGCGAACGCCGACTCGGAGGGCGAGGGTCAGTTGCACATCGGATTGTCGGAGCTCGCGCCCGACGGCTCCGCGCACGAGTTCTCCCATGCCCGCATCGGGTTGACCGGACTCGGCCCGACCCCCGTCGCGGTGCCGATCGCACTCACGATCGCGAGCCATCGCGTCGACGCCGGCAACCGGCTGATGCTCACGATCACGCCGTCGGATGTCGCGGTCGCGTTCCCGGCTCGCGGGCTCGATGCGTTCTCCGTCCACCACGACGCCAGCGCCCCGTCGTCGATCTCCGTGCCGGTCGCGCCCATCGATCGAGTCCCGCCGGCAGGCGATCCTCCGAGCGGCGCCGGATTCACCGAGGACCCGCTCGGGGCGATCTGCATCGCCCTGAGCCTCCCCTGCTGAAGATCCTGGCGGTTAGATCGGTTCGATGATGACGAGCGGGATGTCGCGGTCGGTTCGACGCTGATACGCGGCGTACCCCTTGTACTTCGCGATCACCTGCGGCCAGAGCCGTTCCTTCTCGTCGATCGATGCCACTCGCGCTCTCATCTTGCGGGTGGAGCCGCGCATGGTGACTTCGACATCGGGATCGTCCCGCAGATTCAGGAACCAGGCCGGATGACGGTTGTCGCCGCCGAACGACGCGACGAGGACGAGCGAGTCCCCCTCCTGGACCGGCGACGTCAGCATCGTCGTTCGAACCTTGCCGCTCTTACGTCCCGTCGTCGCGAGCATCAAGACCGGCATCCCGAAGCCGGAGTTCCCGATCCGGCCGTTGGTCATGCGGAAGATCTGCTCGTGAGAGCGCGATAGCACCCGCGCCGCGAGGTCCTTGACGTCCGAGAACGAAGGGATCACGGCACGATGCTATTCCATGCTCACGGCCCGACGCTCACCCGCCGATAGGGTTTCTGTGATGACGGAGAGGCCCTCACCGACCGGACTGGACGCCCTCGTTGACCTCACCCCGGACACCCGGGATCGCTTCATGGACTTCCTTCGGGCCGCGAGCATCGCGATCGTCGTGTTCGGCCACTGGCTGATCAGCGTCATCTTCTGGCGCGACGGCGTCATCTACACGACCAGCGCCATCGGGTTGACGCGCGGGCTATGGCTCGCGACGTGGGTGTTCCAGGTCATGCCGATCTTCTTCTTCGTCGGCGGGTTCTCCAACCTCGTAACGTACGAATCGTACCGCCGGCGTGGGCTGAGCACGTGGACGTTCATCCGCAGCAGGCTGGAGCGCCTCCTGCGACCCTCGATGATCTTCCTCGGCCTGTGGGTGCTGATCCAGATCGTCCTTCACCTCGCCGACGTCGGACGTTCGACCGGACCGCAGCTCTGGGGCGACACCCACCTGCTGCGCGGGATGTTCCCGCCCGGCTCGACGCTGCCGTTCGGACCCCTGTGGTTCCTCGGCATGTACATGATCGTGGTGTCGATCAGCCCGCTGACGATCCGCCTGCACCGTCGCTTCGGCTGGCTCGTCCCTGCCGTGTGCGTCGCGGGTGCGATCGGGGCCGACGTCGTCGGATTCGGGCTCGGCTTCCACGGCGTCCGCTACGCCAACGTCGCGTTCGTGCTCCTGCTTCCGCACCAGCTCGGTCACTTCTACGCCGACGGCAGCTTCGCGAGGCTGCCGCGCAAGGTTTTCTGGACGATGGTGGCGACCGGGCTCGCGATGTTGGTCTTGTTGACCAACCCGTACCTTTTCAGAGCGATCGGCGGGGCCGCCCGCTTCGACTGGTTCCCCGGGATCGGCTACTACCCGCGCAGCCTCCTCGGAACCGACGTGGAGTCGATCTCGAACGCTTATCCGCCGACGCTCTGCTACCTGGCCGTTGGGATCTGGACGATCGGCGCCGTGATGTTGCTCCGCGAGCGGCTGAGTCGCTGGCTGCAGAAGCCGAGACCTTGGAAGGCGGCGATCCTCGCCAACAGCATCATCATGACCCTTTTCTTGTGGCACATGACCGCGTTCCTGATCGCGGTGCTCGCATTGGGGCCGCTCGGCCTCGGTCGACAGACGAGCGGTACGACAGCGTGGTGGATCGAGCGCATCGCCTGGATCGGGATCCCAGCGATCATCCTTGGGGTCCTGGTCGTGATCTTCGGGCGGTTCGAGCGACCACCAGCTGCCCGAAAGGGCATTGCCGCCCGGCCCGGCTCCCCCTAGGTTCGGAGGGATGCCCTCCCACGACTCCATCGAGCCCGCCGCTGTCCTCGGGCTCGAGGCTCCGGAGGCCTCACGCAGAACCCTTCTCACGATCCTGGCGCTGGGCGTCGCTTTCGATCTTGCCTTCAACGGGCAGCGCCCCGGGGTGTCGATCCCCTTCTTCACCGTCTTGCTGGCTGTCTCGCTTCGAACCGTCGCTCCCCGGTCTCCAGGGACCGATGTTCTCCTCGCCGGAGCCGTGGTGCTGTCTATCTTCCCGGCCCTACGCGCGAACGAGCCGCTCATCGCGCTCGATGTGCTCGCCGTCTCGGCGCTGCTCGGCCTCGCGGTCACTCAGGATCTCGGATCGATCGGATCGGTCTCGATAACAGGGATCGTTCGCCGAGGGATGGCACTCCTGACGCGATCGCTCCATATCCCCCGCTTCCTGGCCGGGCGCTTCGGAGAACCGGTCGAGCGACGACGAGCGAAAGTAGCCCTGCGGGCCGCGCTCGTGGCCCTGCCGATCGTGGCGCTGTTCGCCACGATCCTCGCGTCCGGCGACCGCGTATTCGCTCGACTGCTCTCCTCGATCCTCCCTGAGTGGAACGTAAGCAGCATCCTGTCCCACATCGTTCTGGCGATCGTCGGATCGGCTCTCGTTGCGATCCTGTGGCGCAGCACGTTGGGCGACGTCGGCGGCAACGAACCCAAGCCGGGCATGACCCATCGCCCGATCCTCGGGTTCGCGGAATGGGCCACGGTGCTCGCCGGGATCGATCTGCTCTTCGCAACCTTCGTTGTCGTGCAGCTCGCATATCTCTTCGGAGGGGATCAACGCGTCGTCGTGACACCGGGCCTCACATACGCCGAGTACGCGCGGACCGGCTTCTTGCAGCTCGCGGTCGCGGCGGCGCTCACCGTCGTACTGATCCTTGCGTTGTGGGACGCCGGCCGCCGCGACGACGCTCGGCAGGAGCGTTGGTTCCGCGCGCTCGTAGCGGTGATGGTCGGCCTCACCGGTGTCGTGCTCATCTCCGCGGTGAAGCGCTTGGCGCTCTACGAAGGGGCGTTCGGATTCACGACGGCTCGATTCTTCGGTTATGTGGCCATCGTCTCCATCGGCGCGGTGCTGGTCGTCCTCACGTCGGCCATCTGGGCGAGGCGACGCGAGCGAGTAGTCGCCGGATTCCTCCTCGTCGCGTTCGCGGCCCTGCTCGTCGTCAACGTCGTCAACCCCGAGCGCTTCGTAGCCGAGCGGAACGTCGCGCGCTACGAAGCGGTCGGGAAGATCGATATCGACTATCTCGGCGTGGTTCTCGGGAGCGACGCCGTCCCGGTACTCGTCGCCCTGCTCGACCGGCTTTCCGACGCGGACAAGGCCGCCCTTCGTGAAGCGCTTTGCGTGCGGAGTCACTCTTTGGGTCCGGAGCCATCATGGCGCTCGGCGAACCTCGGGCGAAGCTCGGCCCGCACTGCGCTCGGCTCGGTGGGCATCACGTCGGCCGCCTGCAGCTGACCTTTCTACCCCTCCTTCTCTTTTGTGGAGTCCCGAACGGGAACCGGCCTGGCGCGCCGTCCGTCGAACTGCAACGCTATGGGCTTGGAGGGGACCATGAGACGTGCTGCACTGATGCTGTTGGTCGTGATGCTGGTGCCGGGCGCCTCAGCCCAGGCGCGCGAGAAGAACGCACCGCCGCGCACCAAAGTCACCGCGACCCTCACCTCGGAATCGACCCCTCGACGGAACGCCGAATATCTGATCCGGGTCGATGCCGTTGATCCGGAAGGCCACATCACCGAGATCGCGGTCGACTTCGGTGACGGAGCGATGGTCTGGCTCCTCCTCGCCTGTGATCCAGAGGATCCGCCGGGAGTGCCCGCGACGCAAGAGCTCACGTGGTCCTACGCTCCGGGCCAATACACGGTGAAGGCGTGGGCGTACTCGAGCCCGGATTGCTTCTCGGGACCGTTCCAACAGAGCCGCCCCAGCGTGGCTCATTTGAGCGTCGTCTGATCCTCGCCCATACCTAGGCTCGCGCGGTACGTCAAGGCCGGGGCAATGCGGAAATAGCACGCGCCGAGTTGCTCAACGTTTGACGAGGTCTTAGCCTGTCGAACCATGGCGACCAAACAGAAAGCATCCCGTCGTTCCACTGGTCGGTCCAGCTCGAAGGGGCTGATCTGTCCTGAGTGCGGATTCAAGGCCGCGCATCCCATGGGTCTCGGCCGGCACCGAAGCTCCCGGCACAACGTCGCTTCGAAGCGTGAGCTTCAGCGACGCTCGCTCGTTCGCCCTTATCGTGGGCGGAGCAAAGAGGTCACGGCGTTGATGAAACGCGTCGAGGAACTCGAGCAGCGGTACGACCGGTTGATGACCGCACTTTCCAAAGCCTCCCGCGGTCGCGCGCGTCGATAGAACTTCCGCACCTTCTTACACAGATCCGGCTTCGCCCCGTTATGGTGAGTAGCCGATGATCACGAGCGAGGCGCTCGATCTCGGCCGGGCGGCCTTCGCACGTCACGCGTGGGGAGACGCACACGCGCAGCTGTCGGCCGCGGACGCGGTGGCCGCCCTCGAGGGCGCAGATCTCGACCTGCTCGCGACGGCCGCCGCCTTGATCGGTCGGGACGCCGAAAGCATCGATATCTGGGCCCGCGCGCATCAAGCATTCCTCGGCGGAGGCGAACCGCAGAAGGCTGCTCGGTGCGCGTACCACATGGGCATGGCGCTGATGGACAAGGGCGACATCGCCCAGGCCGGCGGCTGGTTCACCCGCGCGAGGCGCGTCCTCGACGACGAAGGCGCCGAGTGCGTGGAGCAGGGTTTCTTACTCTTGCCGATCGCGCTGCAAACGATGTTCGGGGGGGACCCTGCAAGCGCGCACGAGACGTTCTTGCAGATCGCAGAGATCGCAAAGCGTTTCGCCGATCCCGACCTGATCGCACTTGGACGACTCGGCCGGGGCCAGGCGCTGATGATGTTGGGACGGGCCGACGAAGGCGTGGCGTTGCACGACGACGCCATGGTCGCGGTCATGGCCGGCGAGGTATCCCCGCTCATCGCCGGGCTCATCTACTGCGCCGTTATCGACGCCTGTCACAGGATCTTCGATATCCGCCGGGCGCAAGAATGGACGGCCGCCCTGAGCCGGTGGTGCGAGTCGCAGCCGGACCTGGTCCCGTTCCGTGGTCAGTGTCTCGTCCATCGCTCCGAGATCATGCAACTGCACGGCTCGTGGCTCGACGCGATCAACGAAGCACATCGCGCGCAGAAGTGGCTCTCCGAACCGCCTACTCCGGCGGTTGGGGACGCTTACTTCCAGCTCGGCGAGATCCACCGGCTGCGCGGCGACTACAAGAAGGCCGAGGAGGCGTACCGGCAAGCGAGCGAATCGGGACGCTCCCCACAGCCCGGTCTTGCGCTGCTCCGCCTGGCACGGGGACAGCTGGACGCCGCCGCAGCATCGATCCGACGCGAGGTCGACGAGGCTCAGGATCCCATGACGAAGTCGAAGATCCTGCCGGCTCACGTCGAGATCATGCTGGCGTCCGGCGACGTCGCCGCAGCCCGGGCCTCCGCGGACGAGCTGGCCACCATCGCAGGCCTGTTCACCGCGCCGCTCCTGCGCGCGGTAGCCGCACACGCGAACGGGGCCGTCCTCCTGAGCGAAGGCGACGCCCGGGGCGCGCTCGGCGCGCTTCGTCCCGCCTGGACCACCTGGCAGGAGATCGAAGCGCCCTACGAAGCCGCCCGGGTCCGGGTCCTGATCGGGCTCGCGTGCCGGGCGCTCGGCGACCGTGACGGCGCAGAGCTCGAGCTCGCCGCGGCCCGCAAGACCTTTCAGCAGCTCGGCGCCGCCCCGGCGCTTTCCTGGCTGGATCAGGTTTCGAAGCCGTCGGAGCCGAAGGCCGCGGGTGGGCTGAGCGCTCGCGAGATCGAAGTGCTCCGGCTGGTCGCGGCCGGCAAGACGAACCGGGCGATCGCCGCCGAGCTGGTGCTAAGCGAGAAGACCGTGGCCCGGCACATCAGCAACATCTTCACCAAGCTGGGGGTCTCGACTAGGGCAGCGGCCACCGCCTACGCCTACCAACACGACCTGACCTGACCCGAGCCTGCGCAGGATTACCCACGCCCATCGCCTAGCGGTTTGGTTGGTTCTCCCGATGCCGGGGCCGGTCCCCCCGCGTACCGTCGCCTCAGACAACGGATGAGGGGAGGCCGCGATGAGCACCGAGCGCTTCGAGACCGTGATCATCGGTGGGGGGCAGGCGGGCCTGGCGACCGGATACCACCTCGGGAAGCAAGGCCGGTCGTACGTGATCCTGGATGCGAACGAGCGGGTCGGCGATTCCTGGCGCAAGCGCTGGGACTCCCTCCGCTTGTTCACCCCCGCCCGCTTCAGCCGCCTGCCGGGGATGAGGTTCCCGGCCGCCGCCTGGTCGTTCCCCACCAAGGACGAGATGGGCGACTACCTCGAGGCTTACGCAGCGCGGTTCGACATCGCATATCGAACGGGGGTCCGGGTCGACGGCCTGGTCCGCGAGTGCGACCGGTTCGTTGTCACCGCCGACGACCGCCGTTTCGAGGCAGACCGCGTCGTGGTGGCTACCGGTGCCTACCGAACGCCGAAGGTTCCCGCGTTCGCGAAGGAGCTCGATCCGAGCATCGTTCAGATGCACTCGAGCGAGTACCGGAATCCGTCGCAGCTCCGAGACGGCGGCGTGCTGTTGGTCGGCGTCGGGAACTCGGGGGCCGAGATCGCCTACGAGCTGGCCGCCTCCCATCGCACGGCGCTCGCCGGCAAAGAGGCCGGCCAGATCCCAGCTCGTCACGGTAGCTATCCCGCGCGTCTCGGTTTCCGCGTCTTCCGGTTCGTGATGCACCACGTCATCACGATGAGAAATCCGATCGGCCGGAAAGCGATCCCAAAGCTCAAGACCAAGGCGGACCCGCTGATCCGCCGGCGCACCAAGGACCTCGCGGCCGCCGGGATCGAGCGGCTGCCCCGGGTCGCCGGGGTACGGCACGGCCTACCGCTACTGGATGACGGCCGGGTGCCCGAGGTCGGAAACGTCATCTGGTGCACGGGATTCCGCCAGGAGTTTCCGTGGATCGACCTCCCTGCCTTCGGCGAGGACGGGCAGCCGGTCCACAAGCGCGGCGTCTCTACGACGTCGCCGGGGCTGTACTTCGTCGGCCTGGTTTTCCAGTACTCGGCATCGTCGGACGCGCTCCCCAGCCGGAGCAGGGATGCGCGCTACGTCGCCGGCCACATCGCGGCGCATGCACCCAACACCCGCCCCGCCGAACACGTTCCGGCGTGATCAGAAGGAGACGGCCGTGACGGCTCAGGAGCGCGAGGAGCTCATCGGGCTCTTCCTGGCGGCGATACAGGCGGTGGTTCCGCGGGTGTCGAGCGACGAGCGGATGCTGGTCCGCGAAGTGCTCGACGGGATGCTTCGCGAGCATCCCGCGATCCTCGGGTACGACTAAGTCTAGGCGTTGAGCGGCGCGGGTAGGAGCGTGTCGCTCATCAGGAAGCGATCGACGGCCGCGGCGGCCGACCGGCCTTCGGCGATCGCCCAGACGATGAGGCTCTGCCCGCGACCCATATCGCCGGCGACGAACACGCCCGGGACGGTCGTCGTCCAGTTCTCGTCGCGCTTGACATTGCCCCGTTGATCTATCTCGACGCCGAGCTGCTCGAGCATACCGTTGCGTTGCGGTCCCGAGAAGCCCATCGCGAGCAGCGCGAGGTCGCACGGGAGCTCGAACTCGGTGCCCTCGACCGGCTCGAACATCGGGCGACCGTCGCGGATCACCATCTCGACCTCACGCCCGTGCAGCGTTCGGACGTTGCCCCCGTCGTCGCCGGTGAACTTGTCGGTCCCGACGGAGAAGACCCGCTCGCCGCCTTCCTCATGCGCCGAAGAGGTCCGGAAGATCAGCGGCCACTGCGGCCAGGGGTTGGAGTCGGCGCGCTCCTCGGGCGGGCGCGGCATGATCTCGAGTTGATGCACCGAGGCGGCGCCCTGCCGGTGGACGGTGCCGAGGCAGTCGGCGCCGGTGTCTCCGCCGCCGATGATGATGACGTGTTTTCCCTCGGCGGTGATCTCGGGTTTCTCGATGGTTCCCTCGACGGCTTTGTTCGACGACGTCAGGTAGTCCATCGCGAAATGGATGCCGCTCAGCTCGTGGCCGGGGACGGGAAGGTCGCGCGGGATCGTCGAGCCGCCGGCGAGCACGATGGCGTCGAAGCCGTCGCGAAGCTCGTCGACCGATACGTTCTCGCCGATGTTGGCGTCGCAGCGGAACTCGGTCCCCTCGGCGCGCATCTGGTCGATCCGCCGGTCGAGGACCCGCTTCTCCATCTTGAACTCAGGGATGCCGTAGCGAAGCAGGCCACCCGGCTTGCCGGCGCGCTCGAACACCACGACGGCGTGCCCGGCGCGGGTGAGCTGCTGCGCGGCCGCGAGGCCGGCAGGCCCGGAGCCGACGACCGCGACCTTCCGGCCGGTGAGCACCCCGGGAGGTTCCGGCGTGACCCACCCCTCGGCGAACGCCCGATCGATGATCGTGACCTCGATCGCTTTGATCGACACCGGCGGGGCGTTGATGCCGAGCACGCACGACCCCTCGCAGGGCGCCGGGCACAGCCGGCCGGTGAACTCCGGGAAGTTGTTCGTTGCGTGGAGCCGCTCGATCGCGTCGCGCCAGTCGTCGCGATAGACGAGGTCGTTCCACTCGGGGATCAGGTTCCCGAGCGGGCATCCGCTGTGGCAGAACGGAACGCCGCAGTCCATGCACCGCGCCGCCTGCGTCTTGACCGAGACGATGGGGAGCGGTTGGTAGACCTCCTTCCAGTCGGACAAGCGTCGCTCGAGCGGCCGGTAGTGGATCGACTCGCGCTCGTAGCGGATGAAGCCACCCTTCTCACCCATGGGCCGCCGCCATGACTGCCTCTTCCACGGACTCGCCGCGCTCCTGCGCCGCGCGCGTCGCCGCGAGCACTCGCTTGTAGTCCTTCGGCATCACCTTCACGAAGGTCTCGGCCGCCTTGTACCAGTCGGCGAGGATCAGGTAAGCGACGCCCGAACGCGTGAGGAGATAGTGCTGTTCGACGACGCCGCGCAGCCAGCGCTCTTCTTCGTCGTCGATCTGCTCGAGGTCGACCATCTCCGGGTTGACGTTCGCGGGGAACGTTCCGTCGGGGTCGTGGACGAACGCGATCCCGCCCGACATCCCGGCGCCGAAGTTCCGGCCGGTCTTGCCGAGCACCACGGCGCGGCCGCCGGTCATGTACTCGCACGCGTGATCGCCGACGCCCTCGACGACGGCCACCGCGCCGGAGTTGCGAACGCAGAAGCGCTCACCGACCACGCCTCGGATGTAGACCTTGCCGCCGGTCGCGCCGTAGAGGATCACGTTGCCGGCGATGATGTTCTCGGACGCGCGGAACCGGGCCGTCCGGTCCGGGTACACGATGAGCTTCCCGCCCGACAGTCCCTTGCCCAGGTAGTCGTTCGCGTCGCCTTCGAGCTCCAAGGTGATCCCCTTGGGAACGAACGCGCCGAACGATTGGCCGGCCGAGCCGCGGAAATGGAGCTTGATCGTGTCGGGCGGCAGGCCGTCTTCGCCCCACCGCTTGGAGACCTGGTAGCCGAGCATCGTCCCGACCGTTCGATTCACGTTCCGGATCGGCAGCTCGAACGCGACGGGACGGCCGAGCTGGATCGCCGGCTTGCACATCTCGATCAGCTTGTTGTCCAGCGCCTTGGCGAGCCCGTGATCCTGGGTGCCGGCGTTGTGCCGGATGACCTCGTGCCCGACGTCGGGGATGTGCAGGATCGGTGTGAGGTCGATGCCGTCGGTCTTCCAGTGCTTGATCGCGGGCTCCGGGTCGATGAGCTCCGCGTGGCCGATCGCTTCGTCGAGCGAGCGGAACCCGAGCGCCGCGAGGTACTCGCGAACCTCCTCCGCCACGAAGCGCATGAACGCCACCGCGTGCTCCGGCTCGCCGTCGAACCGCTTCCGCAGCTCGGGGTTCTGCGTCGCGATACCCACAGGACACAGATCGAGATGACAGACGCGCATCATGATGCAGCCGATGGCGACGAGCGGCGCGGTCGCGAAGCCGAACTCGTCGGCGCCAAGCAGGGCGCCGATGACGACGTCGCGCCCGGTCTTGAGCTGGCCGTCGACCTGGACCACGATCCGGTCGCGCAACCCGTTGAGCAGAAGTGTCTGCTGCGTCTCGGCGAGCCCCAGCTCCCACGGGCCGCCGGCGTGCTTGATCGACGATAGCGGCGACGCGCCGGTTCCGCCGTCGTGGCCGCTGATCAGCACCACGTCGGACTTGGCCTTGCACACGCCCGCCGCGACCGTACCGACGCCGACCTCGGCGACGAGCTTCACGTGCACCCGCGCCTGCGGGTTCGAGTTCTTGAGATCGTGGATGAGCTGAGCGATGTCCTCGATGGAATAGATGTCGTGATGCGGCGGCGGCGAGATCAGGCCCACGCCCGGCGTCGCGAACCGCGTCTTCGCGATCCACGGATACACCTTCTGACCCGGAAGCTGTCCACCCTCGCCCGGCTTGGCGCCCTGTGCGATCTTGATCTGCAGGTCGTCCGCGTTCGCGAGATACAGCGATGTCACGCCGAAACGCGCCGAGGCGACCTGGCGGATGCGGCTGCGTCGTGAATCGCCGTTCGGATCGAGCCGGTCGCGCTCGGCGTCCTCGCCGCCCTCGCCCGAGTTGGAGCGTCCGCCGAGCCGGTTCATCGCGATGGCCAGCGTCTCGTGCGCCTCCTGCGAGATCGAGCCGTAGCTCATGGCGCCGGTAGCGAACCGCTTCACGATGTCGTCGACCGGCTCGACCTCGTCGATCGGCACGGGGGGCCGCACGCCGTCGCGAAATCGGAAGAGGCCGCGCATCGTGGCGAGGTTGCGCGCCTGGTCGTCGACGGCCTTCGTGTACTTCTTGAAGACCTCGTAGCTCTCTTCCCGCACCGCCTGGCGAAGGAGCGCGACGACCTCGGGGTTGAAAAGGTGCGTCTCGCCCTCGCGACGCCACTGGTACTGACCGCCGACCTCGAGCCCCCGGTGCGCCCGCATCTTCGACCGCGTCGGGTAGGCGATCGCATGGCGCGCGGCGACCTCGCGCGCGATCCCGTCGAGCCCGATGCCGCCGAGACGGCTCACCGTGCCGGTGAAGTACTCGTCGACGAGCTCCTGCGACAGGCCGATCGCCTCGAAGACCTGCGCGCCCGTGTACGAGGCGACCGTCGAGATGCCCATCTTCGACATCGTCTTCAGGACGCCCTTCCCGAGGCCCTTCACGAGGTTGTAGACGGCCTTGCTGGCGTCGATGCCGGTCATCTCCCTGCGGTCGATCATGTCCTCGACGGTCTCGAACGCGAGATACGGGTTCACCGCCCCGGCGCCGTACCCGATCAGGCACGCGATGTGGTGCACCTCGCGCGCGTCGCCGGTCTCGATCACGAGTCCGACCTTGGTTCGCGTCTTCTCACGGATCAGGTGGTGATGCACGGCGGACGTGAGGAGCAGCGAGGGGATCGGCGCGTGCTCGGCGTCGGAGTCTCGGTCGCTCAAGACCACGATGCGGATCCCCTCATCGATCGCCCGGCTGACCTCGGCGCAGATCGCACGGAGCGCCTCGCGCAAGGCATCGCCGCCCCCGGCCACCGGATACAGCCCGTGGAAGACCTGCGCGTGGAAGCCGGGAAGATTCCCGTCGTCGTCGATATGGATGATCTTGGCGAGCTCCTCGTTGTCGATCACCGGGTACGGGAGCACCACCTGGCGGCACGACGCTGGGCCCGGGTCGAGCAGGTTCTGCTCGGGGCCGAGCGTCGAACCCATCGCGGTGACCAATTCCTCGCGTATGGCGTCGAGCGGCGGGTTGGTGACCTGCGCGAACAGCTGCCGGAAGTAATCGAAGAGCTGCCGCGAACGGTTGGAGAGCGCCGCGAGCGGCGCGTCGTTCCCCATCGAGCCGAGCGGCTCCTGCCCCGCCTGCGCCATCGGTCCGATGAGGATGCGGAGATCCTCCTCCGAGTAGCCGAAGGTCTGCTGGAGCCGCAGGACCGACTCGTGGGTCGGCATCTCGCGCGTTCGCTTCGGAAGGTCGCGGAAGAAGATCTGTCCGGCGTGCACCCAGTCCTCGTAGGGAAGCTGCGCGGCCAGCTCGTCCTTGATCTCGTCGTCGCCGACGATGCGTCCCTTCGTCGTGTCGACGAGGAAGATCTTGCCGGGCTGCAGGCGGCCTTTCTGCACGATCTTGGCCGGGTCGATGTCGAGGACGCCGACCTCGGACGCCATCACCACGAGATCGTCGTCGGTCACCCAGTAGCGGGACGGACGGAGGCCGTTGCGGTCGAGCACCGCGCCGATCACCGTCCCGTCGGTGAAGGCGATCGAGGCGGGGCCGTCCCACGGCTCCATCAACGCTGCGTGGAACTGGTAGAAGGCGCGCCGGTCGCGCTTCATCGAGCGGTGGTTCTCCCACGCTTCGGGGATCATCATCAGCACGGCGTGCGGCAGTGATCGTCCGGCCATGTTCAGCAGCTCGAGACATTCGTCGAACGACGCGGAGTCGCTCGCGCCGGGAGTGATGACGGGGAAGATGCGCTCGATGTCGCCCGGGATGTTCTCGCTCTGCATCAGCGCCTCGCGGGCGCGCATCCAGTTCCGGTTCCCCTGGAGGGTGTTGATCTCACCGTTGTGCGCGATCATCCGATACGGGTGCGCGAGCGGCCACGAGGGGAAGGTGTTGGTCGAGAACCGCGAGTGGACGAGCGCGAGCGCCGTCTCGAGGCGTGTGTCGACGAGGTCGGGGAAGAAGTCGGGAAGCTGCGGACAGTGCAGCATGCCCTTGTACACGAGCGTGCGCGCGGACAGGCTCGGGAAGTACACACCCGGGACCTCGTGCTCGATGCGTTTGCGGATCACGAAGATCAGACGTTCGAGGTCCAAGCCTTCCTTGCCGTCGCCGTCGATGAAGAGCTGCTTGAAGACGGGCATCATGCCGCGAGCTTGGACGCCGATCATCGAGTCGTCGAAGGGTACGTCGCGCCAGCCGAGGACCTTGAGGCCCTCGCTCGTCACGACGGCGTCGATCCCGGAGACGACCTCGGCGCGCTCGGCTTCGTCCTGCGGGAGGAACGCCATCCCGGCCGCGTAACCGTCGCGGTCGGGAAGGTCCAGGCTCGAGACCTCACGCAGGAAGCGGTCGGGCATCTGGATCAGGATGCCGGCGCCGTCACCGGTGTTCGTCTCGGCACCGGTGGCGCCCCGGTGCTCGAGGTTGAGGAGGGCGGCGATCGCGAGCTTCACGATGTCGTGGGTTGCGCGACCCTTCATGTCCACGACGAACCCGACGCCGCAGGCGTCGTGCTCGAAGCGGGGGTCGTATAGGCCTTGACGTGCTGGGATACTTCCGGACACGCGTCACCTCTATCTCACGGTTATGGGTACCGGGCCGGGGCGACGCTGCCCTGGTGGTCTCCGAATTATAGGGGCTCTCCGGTCGATAACAAGCGAGAAAGGGCCTCGCCGGCCGAGTCCGAGATCGAGGTGGTACTACTTCTTCCCTTGGTCAATTCGACAGGAGGTCGTTCTGAGCAGCGAAGAGTGCCGCTGCAGCGCGGCTCGACACCCCGATCTTGGTGTAGGCATGCGATAGATGATGCTCGACCGTCCGCTCGGAGATGTGGAGCCGTTCCGCGATCTGCCGGTTGGAGGCGCCGCGCACCGCATGCCTCAGGACCTCCACCTCACGTGTGCTCAGCCCGGCCGGCCAATCCTGACGCGTTCGGCGAACCCGATGTCCCGCGGCAGCGAGAACCGCATCGGCGGCCTCTCCATCCAGCCTGCCCGCGCGGACCTCCTCGCGCAGAAGCCTTTTCGCAGCCGTCGCGTCGTGCGCCGGCCGGTACGCCCGTTCTTCGGTCATCGCGTGGTACGCGTCGGCCGCCGCCAGGATGCGCGCGAGGATCCCGATCTGCGGGGCCTTGCTGCCGCGGTGATAGCCGGATCCGTCGAGCCGCTCATGGTGTGTCGCAGCCAGCTCACCGTACGGCGCGAGCGTTGCGCACCTCGCCGTCGCGCGCTCGACGAAGTAGGGGTGTAGGCGCACCCCCTCCCATTCCGTCTCGGTGAGGCGCGCGGGCTTCTCCCAGATCCCGTTTGGAACGCCGACCCGACCGAGGTCGTGGATCAGCGACGCGCGCCGCACGAGCTCGACGTCGCCGGCGGGCAAGGTCAGCCGTCTCGCCGCCGCTGCCGCGAGTTCCGCGACGCCGCGTGAGTGACCGACCGTGTGCGGATCCTTCAGGTCGGCGAAGTCTGCGAGCGCTCGCAGCGCATCGTCCATCTCATGCGCCGGGACGAATCGAACGGGTGCGGGCTCCCACTCCAGTACCCGTTCCCACGAGACCTCCTCATCCTCACCCTGCAGGAACCCGGCCGCATCGGCGCAGAAGGACGAGGCCAAGGCCGGGTCGTGAGCCTTCCCCGAACGTTCGCGGAGCACCGCCACAGCGCCCTCGACACCGCGCGCGCTCGAGAAATTCACCGCGTCCTGCGCGACGTTCACGATGCGCACGCTGACCGGGATCGCATCTCCCGCCATCCCGTTCGGCCACCCCTTACCATCCCAGCGCTCGAAGACGGCGCCGACGGCATGACGAACGTCTTCTCCGAGCCCGATGGTTTCGGCGAGCCGCACTCCCACCTCGCAGCTGGCGCGATATGAGTTTGCTGCTATCCGCGGGCCCGTCGCGAGAACGCGCGCGACGGTCTTGACCCGGCGGAGTGGCGGACGACCTTTTCCCGCATACCGGACGGCATCGCCCAGCAACTCCAAAGGGTTGGTCAGGTCGAGGAACGCAGCTCTCTCCTGCGCAGCGATCTCGTCGTCGAACACCTCGGCAAGCTCGTGGGCGTGCGACGTACATCCGATCCATCGAAGGAGCGCGACGGCAAGGACTTCTCGCAAGGTCTCGTCGTCGCGGGAGAGCGAACGACCGAACCGCATCGCGACGGCGGTGACGACCAATTCGTTGCCGGGCGCTCGGCCGATCCCGAGGTCGGTGGCCAGAGAGAGCACGGCGAGGAGTTCGGCGAGGCGCAGCCCGCCGGCCTGATCGTCCCCCACGGCGCTCATGGCCTCGATGTCACGAAAATGGGTGCCTCCCCCGATGCCCGGGTACCGGGACTCAACCTACCGTTCTCGCAGTGATCGGAGAAGCGTGGAGGGAGGACGACATGGCCGCGCGGGAAGCTGGTGCCGAGCTTGATGTCATGGGCGTGAAGCTGCGGGTGGTCTTGCCCTCGGGGGCAACGAACGGGGCGTATTCGGTCGTCGAGCAGCTCGATCGTCCGGGCGGCGGCAGCCCGCCCCACGTCAACAGCCGCGAGGACATCGTGATCGCCATCCTCGAGGGCAACGTGGACGTCCGCCTCCCCGGCACCACAGTATCGCTGAGGCCGGGACAATCGATCTCGGTGCCGCGTAACACCAGGCATTGGACGCGCAACACCGGGACGAGCCCGTCGAGAACCCTCTACACGTTCCTCCCGGGTGGTTTCGAGGGCTTCTTCGTCGACGTCGCCCGACTCGGTGCGGATCCAGACCTAGAGCGGGTCGCGACGATCGCCGCGGAGTACGGCCAAGAGATCGCGCCGCCGGAAGAGGAGAGCCCTGAGAGCGACCACAACGGCAGAACGCTCCCGGAGAGCGCGGCAGAGATCCCCCGGCTGTTCGAGGAACGCTTCAACGCCGGAGACCTGGACGGCATGTTGGAGCTCTACGAGAGCGAAGCGGCACTCATCCCGCAGCCGGGGATGCCGGCACTCCATGGAAGAGATGCCTTGCGCCGAGCCCTGGAAGGGTTGCTCGCGATGGGCGGCAAGCTCGAGCTTGCGGAGTCCACGGTGATCCACGCCGACGACGTCGCTCTCCTGATCCACGACGGCCACCTCTCCGGCGGCACCGCGCCGGACGGTAGCGCGATCGATCTGAACAGTAGGAGCAGCGATGTCGTGCGACGTCAGCAGGACGGAACGTGGCGGATCGTGATCGATAACCCATGGGGAACCGCCTGAGCGCTTCGGCCAGATCCCAGATCCAGGAGGAGGACGAGTCATGACTACGGACGAGCTCAAAGTCATCGCGGCGAGATTCTTCGAAGAGGTCTGGAACCGGCACGACGTGAACGCCATCGACACGCTCTTCGCTCCCGACTTCGTCGATCATTACCTGTCGGTTCCACGCACGCCGGATCGTGACGGGTTCAAGCAGGAATGCACTGCCTATCTCACGGCGCTCCCCGACATCTCGGTGACGATCGAAGATCAGATCGCGGAAGGAGATCGGGTCGTCTCTCGGATCGTGTTCCGTGGTACGCACACCGGGCCCTTCGGACCCGTGCCGGCGACCGGACGGAGCGTCGAGTCGACCGGCTGCATCATCCTCCGCATCGCCGGGGGGCTCGTCGCCGAGCGGTGGGGCAACATCGACGACCTCGGCACCCTGCAGCAACTCGGGCTCATACCGGCCTAGAGCGAAGGAATCACGCGCTTCTCGACCTCGATATGGCGACCGTCGTTATCGCGGCCAACGCCATGACGACCAAACCGAAGGGCATATGTCGTGTTCGGAAGGCCGTACCGGCTTGTCGCTACGCCGGCGATCACGGCCGGAACGCTGATCGAGACGCATACGACGTAGAGCGGCGAAGGCCCGCTGGCCGCGAAAAGGAAGAACCCGAGCAGAACGGCGAGGATCCAGAACGAAGGCTTGGTTCCCGCGATCCGCATCAGGGACGTTTCGTGCCGGGATACATCGATCGCATCGAGCGCGCCATGAGCTCGATCGCCGCCTTGCGAGACAGGAGTCGCTGGGTCATCACGTTGGCGAGCCGGTTGCGGCGTCCGGCGATGATGCTCGGCCTTTTCCCGAGGGCATCGAGGGCCTCGTGGACGACTTGCTCGGGCTCCATGACCTCGACGCCTTTTGGCAGCTTCGCGTCCGACCCGAGCGAACCTTCGAAGCCGGGGGTACGCGTCATCCCGGGCATCAGCCCCAGAACATCGACCCCGCTCCCCCGCAGTTCTGCCCACAGCGACTCGGCGAGGATGAGATCGAACGCCTTGGTCGCCGCGTAGGTCGCAGCGAGCGGCGTACCGATCTGTCCGGCGGCCGACGAGACCACGATGATCCCGCCCCGCCCGCGACCGGCCATCGAGCGCGAGAGACGATCCACCATCTGCGTGACGGCTACGCAGTTGACCTGGATCTGGCGGATCTTTTCCTCGAGCGGGACGTCGAGCCACGGAGCGGTTACCGCATGAGCCGCACAGGCCACGTGAAGCCCCACTTCGACGTCCGCGGTGTCGTTCAAGACGCGCTCGACCTCGGCCGTGTCGGCGAGATCGGCCACGGCCTCGCGGACCTGGATCGTGGGGAACCGCCGTCGGAGGCCCTCCGCACGTTCCGCCAACGCCTCGGCCGCGCGATCCACCAGGATGAGATCCAATCCGGACATCCCGAGTCGCTCCGCGAATGCCGCGCCGAGGCCCATCGCGCCGCCCGTCACGAGAGCCCACGGGCCGTACTTCCGCGCAAAGGCGTTGCCGTTCAAACTCCCCCCTCGGAGGGGGATACTACAAACTGTGGCGTGAACGGATCCCGTGGCCGAGGTTGGTGGAGTTCTCAGGCCGGCCAAAGGCTGGTGTTCCGTCGTGACGTAGCTACTCGATACGCACCCACGACACGGAGAGATCTGAGCTATGGAGACCCCCAAAATCACGGGTCCGCTGGCCCGGTTCGCGAGGATCGGAGCGTTGCCGAGCGACACGCCGGACGAGGCGCTCCGCAAAGAGGTTCTCGTTCTGTCCGCCGGATTGATCACCGGGTTGGCGATCGTGTGGGTGGTCACGTACTGGGCTCTCGGCCTGCACCTGGCGGCAGCGATCCCCTTCGCCTATCAGGTCGTATCGATCATCAATCTCGCTATCTTCGCCAGGACCAAGCGTTACAGGTTCTTTCGACTATGGGAATTGAGCCTCAGCCTGCTCCTGCCGTTCTTCTTGCAGCTGAGCCTCGGTGGCTTCGTTCCGTCGAGCGGCGTAATCCTGTGGTCCTTCACTGCTCCTCTCGGAGCTCTCCTCTTCTACGGCCGCAGACAAGCGGTCCCCTGGTTCGTGGCGTTCGCGGGGGCCGTTGCGCTCGCGGGAGCGCTGGATCCGATCCTTGCCAACAAGTCGCCGGAGATCCCACGAGCGATCAACATCCTCTTCTTCGCGCTCAACTGCCTCGGGGTCACCGGAACCTGCTACGTCTTGCTCCAATACTTCGTCCAAGAACGCGAGCGATACGCCGCCGCGCTCGCGGCGGAGCGGGAACGCTCGGAGATTCTCCTCCTGAATGTCCTCCCCGAACCGATCGCCACACGACTCAAGGCCGGGGAGAACCTGATCGCGGACGGAGCTTCCGACGTCGGCGTGCTCTTCGCGGACATCGCCGGCTTCACCCCCATGGCCGAGACCATGCCGCCGGATGACGTCGTTCGCCTCCTGGACGAGATCTTCTCCGCCTTCGACCGGCTGGCCGCCGAGTATCGCCTGGAGAAGATCAAGACGATCGGCGATGCCTACATGGTGGCCTCGGGCCTCCTCGAGGCGGATCCGCAGCACGCCGAGAATCTCGCTCGTATGGCTCTCGCCATGCAGAACGAGATCATGACCCGCTCCCAGGACTCGCGCATCACGCTTCGGATCGGGATCGACATCGGCCCCGTCGTTGCCGGGGTGATCGGTCGCACCAAGTTCATCTACGACCTATGGGGCGACACCGTGAACACGGCAAGTCGCATGGAGTCCCACGGGCTCCCGGGTGCCATCCATGTAACCGATCGAGCGGCGGACAGGCTGGCCGGTTCCTTCGTCCTTGAGGACCGGGGCGAGCTTGACATCAAAGGCAAGGGACGCATGCACACCTATCTGTTGGTAGACGAAAGATCGCCGGCTACTTCGCGTACACCGCCGCGAACCAACCCATCCGGTTAGATCTCCCTTGCAGTCGGAAGCCGGCCGCGCGGAGGGTCTCGTCGACGAAACGCTCGTCGTGAACGTATGCGCGGAAGCCGCGCCGCTTGACGCGATGAAGGAGGTTCTCGAAGGAGAGCCCGACGCGGACCAAGAGGCCGACAACTCCGCTCGAGCGCGGCATCGAGAAACCGTACACGGACCCCGCCACGCCGATCGAGTTATCCAGCAAGCCCATAGGGTCTGGGTAGCAGCAGATGACCCGGTGGTGGACGACGATGTCGTGCCGACCGAGCTGCGCAGTGGCCGCGTTGTCGACTCGGAACTCCATCCGGTCGCTCAGCCCATCTTCGGACGAGATCCGGCGCGCCACCTCGATGTTGTCGGGCGACAGGTCGATCCCGGTCGCGCGTGCGGCGCCGGCTCCGACGAGCTCCGTCGAGAGCTCGCCCCGACCGCACCCGAGCTCGAGCACCGTCCGCCCTTGCAAGCCCGCCGCCCTCAGTTGCTGCTCGAGGAGCCGAGCGAGTTTGACGCCGGGGCGCTTTTTCGGATCGCGCCGTGGAGCGCAGCAGTCGATGTTCTCGTCGAAGTAGCGGGCGATGTCTTCGGGCTTGGAACGCCGACTCATGTCACAAAGTCTGGCATCGTTGGCCGCCGAGAGCCAACCGGTCGTAAGGAAGCCACTAGCCCTCCTCGGCGAGGACCGTAATGCTCCCGCGCGATGTTCCAAGACGAAGGATCCCAGCGACCCCTTCGAGCCGGATCTGCAGCCTAACTTCCCTCGTTGTCTCCCAGGCGGGTGGCGACGAACACCGGGATCAGGCGCTCCGTGTTCTTCTGATAGAGCTCGTAGGGCGGGTACGCGGCGACGGCGCGTTCCCACCAAAGCGCCCGCTCGTCGCCGGTCACCTCGCGCACGGTGACCGCGAACGGTTCCGGTCCGTCCTGCAGCGTGACCATGTTGGGATCCGCTCGGAGGTTGTAGACCCAGACCGGGTTCTTCGGTGCCCCGCCGAGCGAGCCGATCAACGCGTACTCGCCTTCGTGCTCAACGCGCATCAGGGGGGTCTTTCGGAGCGTACCGGTGCGCCTGCCACGACTCGTCACGATGACGACCGGCCACTCGCTATTGCCCAACATGTTCGCGCTGCGGCCGCCGGAACTCTCGTACGCTTCGACTTGGTTCCGTACCCAGTCCCACGGGCTGGGTTCGTACTCTCCTTCGACCTGCATGGGGTCTTTCTACCTTGAAGTTGGATAGGTGGCGACCCCAATGCGGACTCGAGCCGGACCGAGATCAGTTGCACCTCGTCGAGACGTCGTCGATCAGGCCCGGTCGGACGCTGTACCATCGTTGGCCGCGCCTCCCGACGAGACGACCCACAGGAGGGAACGGTGAGCGCAAAGAAGACCACGAAGAAGTCCGCCAAGACCCCCGCGACCGGAAAGAAGCCCAGTGGTTTCACGGCCGAGGAACGGGCTGCGATGAAGGAGCGGGCCCTAGAGCTGAAGGCGGAAGCGGCCAAGGCGGACGGGGAGAGCGCCCTGCTCGCGCAGATCGCCAGGATGCAGGGATCGGATCGTGCGATGGCCAAGCGGATCCACGAGATCATCAAAGCCAGCGCGCCGGACCTCTCGCCAAAGACCTGGTACGGGATGCCCGCGTATGCCAAGGACGGCAAGGTCGTCTGCTTC